>JAFEGF010000166.1 GCA_018240225.1 Verrucomicrobiota bacterium | reverse complement strand
GTACCTTCTCGTCAATCCGCAGCCTCAAAATTTTCAAGTGAAAGCGGTGCGGAGCAAGTGACGGCAAGGCGCGAGTGAGCATGAAAATTTTGAGGATAAACCGACGCTGCCAAAAACCGATTCTTCATGTTGTTTCGGTATATACTGCTTCCACCTCAAAGTCCTTGTTGCTTTTGGCGTTTGGCATCCACGGGGACAGTCCTTGCGCCAAGGCCCTTTAAAGCCCCTTGCATCGAACGTATGCAGCTACGCATACGTTCTGCTTCAGGGGCTTTAACCTCGTGGCGCCAAATCCAAAATCCACGAGGACTTTGAAGTGTCAACAGTATATACTGCTGACGGTTGAAAGTAGAACTTTTTAACTCTTAAGAAAAATAACAGGATATCAGGATGGACAGGATGAAAAATACACTCTAAAATTAGATTCCTCATCCTGTCCATCCTGATATCCTGTTATTTTCCTCCAATTTCCGAAACACGTTCAGGGTGCAATTTTATCGTTGCGCAAAACACTTGCCTCTATCAAAAATGGTTTTTAACACGTTAAAAAAAGAGATAAACCGTGCCGCACCGCAAAACACCTATTCCTGAGGTCAAAGAAAGCCATATCGTCCACCACGGCTTCTTTGATGTCAGGGTCGATACCCTGCAGCTTCCTCATGGCCCCAAGCGCCCATATACCGTGTTGAACATCAAGTCCCACGCTGCAGCTGTCATCGCTGAGACAAAAGATGGAAAGCTCCTTGTTACCCAAGAATACCGCCATCCGACAGGCCAATGGCTGCTGAGCTGCCCAGGAGGGCGGATCGATACCGGCGAATCGCCCATCGAAGCGGCGCGCAGGGAGCTATTGGAAGAAACAGGCTACGGCGGCGGAGAATTTTCCCTGTTGGGATCCATTTATCCGTATCCTTCCGTTACCAATCAGCAGATCTTCTTTGTCCACGCCAAAAATGTCGAATACCAAAAGCCGCCTACATTAGAGGACTTTGAGCTGATCCATGCCGATTTAAAAACACCAGAAGAGCTTTTTCAAGCGATTGCAGCAGGATCTCCCGTCGACGGGGTCTTCTGCTCTGGACTTTTTTTATGGAGAAACATTGTATGACTGACGTGATCATTATCGGAGCAGGGCCGGCGGGCCTCATGCTAGGATGCGAGCTGCTGAAGCGCGGCATTCAGATCCGGCTCTTCGAACAATTGCCCGAGCGCACACAACAGTCCCGCGCATTAGCTCTCCAAGCACGTACATTAGAGATCTTCGAAAAGATGGGGATTATCGATGAGTTCATGCAGCTTGGAAAAAAAGTCCACCATGCCAACATCTACAAAAATGGAAGACGGATCGCTTCCGTCAACATTTCCCAGATCGATGCGCCTTATCCATTCATCTTAACTCTTGCCCAAGCTGATACAGAAATGATCTTAGCACGTCATTTTGAAAAGCTGGGAGGCAACATTGAGCGATGCAAAACGTTGACTGCCATTAACGGTTCGCAAGCTGTATTTCAGATCCCTAACAAGACGGAAGAAACCGTTTCTGCGCGCTGGATCATCGGTTGCGATGGGGCCCACAGCACGGTACGCCACATTCTCAACATGCCGTTTCAAGGCGCTGCTTTTCCAGAAACTTTTGCCTTGGCGGATGTGGAAGTCGATTCACCCTTTTCCGATGATGAAACGCATCTGTTTTTTTCTTCCAACAAACTCGCCGGACTTCTTCCACTTCCTGAAAGAAACCATTTCCGGGCCCTTGGCCTGATCTCTACAGATAAGTCTGGCCAAGTTCCCGAATTGACGCTCGAGAACGTCCAGCAAATGGTCGAGGAAGCATCGAACAGCCGTTTGATCCGTCTCAAAAATCCCACCTGGATCTCGACCTTTTCCGTCCACCGGAGGCTTGTGCCTCAGATGCGAAAAGGCAATATCTTCTTGGTCGGCGATGCCGCGCATATCCACAGCCCGGCCGGAGGACAGGGAATGAACACGAGCGTCCAAGACGCCTTTAACCTCGCTTGGAAGCTGGCCCTTGTGCAGCAAGGATCTGCCAAAGAAAGGATCCTCGATACCTATCACCAGGAAAGGCATCCAGTCGCACGAGAGGTCTTGAAAGGGACGACCTTGATCACCAATATGCTCACAGCATCCAAAGCGAAAATGTTCATCGTCGCTCTCCTTGGTCTTTTGATCAACCACACCGCATTGCAAAAGAAAATGGCCTACGCGATCAGCGAGCTGCGCCTTCGATATGGGCGAAACATCCTGAACAGAGGACGCCTTGCCGATTTCTTCTGGAAAGGTCCTAAGCCAGGCTGCCGCACACCCGATGTTGCGGAACTTCCCGATGGCAAGCGGCTGTTCCAGTATTTGGCCCATCCGCGCCATACGCTGCTTTGCTTTGGAAATGCGGAAGCGCTGATTTCCCAAGTTCAGGAAGAATTTCCGAACTTGATCGTTCCCATTATTGTTTCTCCTTCGCAACAAGGCCCTGGATATATTCACGACCCTTCAGGACAAATAGCAAAGCGATACCTTGTCGAAAAAGAAGCGCTTTATTTGATCCGCCCCGACGGAGTTATCGGCTACCGCTGCCGAGATCTCAAAGCCGGGCCATTTTTAAGGCATTTGAAGAGCAATTTTATCGGAAAGAGCAAACGTTCATAGCAGTTGCTCGGCTTTTAGAAATTCCACTGCGACAGATTCTACGCTCCTCTTTTGCTTTTCCACTTTAAAATTGAGCTCCTGCATTGTCTTCTCTGAGATCATACCTGCCAATTGATTGATGATCGGCCTTAGTTCAGGATAGAGGGCAAGTGTCTGCTGCCGGACGACTGGCGAGACAAAATAAGGAGGAAAGCAGTTCAAATCGTCCGTTAGCACTCGAAGGCCTGATCCATAAAGCGAGCTGTCTGTCGAACAGCCTGTGATCACATCGATGCTGTTTTTGGCAAGGGTAAGGTACAAAAGAGCCTGGTCCATCATTTGAGGATGCAAGGAAGACTTAAAAGGATAGCTTGATTGCAGCAGCTCAAGTTCCGGCCGCGCTGCAAACTCTGGGCATATGCCGATTTTAAAGGCTTGGCCATTCTGCATAGCTCCTGCAAGCGAAGAGATCGATTCGATCTGGAATTTGTTTGCAAGAGCCTCCTGCATCACGAGGACAAACGTATTATTGAAGCCGATGGGGTCGAGCCATAAAAGGCCATAACGTTCTTGGAACGCGGTTCTGATCTCGGAGAGCATCTGGCCAGGGCTGCTTGCGAACGGCCTATTTAAAATGTAGAGCCAAGCTGTGCCTGTGTATTCGCAATACAGATCGATGCTTCCCGTCTTGAGCGCATAAAAGCAAATAGTCGACCCTTCCAAAGTAAACTGCCTTTCGACGCGCAAGGAGGTCTTTGATTCGATCAATTGCGCGAGCATTTCAGAGAGCAGGTGCTGTTCCGTAATGTTCTTGGCTCCGATGACGATGCGGCCATCAGAAGGATTTTGTTCGATGAGAAAAAAGACGATAACAGTCCCCATGAGGACCGCTGCCGAGCAAAGGAGAAGGACAATTTTCTTCTTTAATGAGGCCATGCTCTTTCCCTTATCTACATGGTCCGATCAGCCATCTTTCGACTCGGCTTAATCCCCATTCAAAGAGGATCGCTAAACACCCTGCCGGAATTGTACCTGCTAAAATGAGGTTCAATTGCATGCTCCGCAAGCCCTGCATGATGAGATCGCCCAGTCCGCCCGAACCGATCAAACTGGTCAGCGTAGCCATGCCTATCGTCCATACGGCAGAGATCCTAACGCCTGACATGATCACCGGCAAAGCATTTGGAAACTCGACAAGGAACAGGATCTGCCGCGATCTCATGCCAATCCCCTTTGCAATGTCGATGAGCGCTGGATTGACCTGCTTAATCCCGGTGTAGGTGCTCGTCAGCATCGGCAGCAATGCATAAACAGTCAAAACGCAAATTGCAGGCATTACGCCTGTCGTCGGCAGGTCGATATAGGGCTGAAGGGCTGCTAAGGCAACGACGATCAGCGCAATCATGGCAAGTCCGGGAACTGTCTGGACAAGAGCTGCGCAGCGGATCACAACGATAGGGATGCGGCGCGATTTCATCCGGGACAAGGTAAATCCCAATGGGATCGCGATGGCCGCCGCACAAAAAAGGGCGGAAAAGGTCAAATAAAGATGCTGCCACATTTTGTAGAGGACCATCTAAACAATCTCCAATAGGACATCGAACAGCTGTTTCTTATCGATATGCCCCATGTAGTTTTTCCCTTCAAATAGAGGAAGAGTCTCTTTACGCGACGATTTAAAGACGTTAAGAGCTTCCGTTAATGAATAGCGCATGAGAAGATGGGCCCCTTCCCTGCTGCACGTCCCATCTTGTTTTTTGACCTTATAGAGCAATGACTTCAGGTTCCGCGTCAGCAAGGAAAGCTGAAACCGCTGGTTGCCTAAAAATTGATCGACAAGCTCCGACTCCTGTTTTTCAACAAGCTGCGAAGGCGAACATAACTCGACCAGCTTCCCCGCTTCGAGCAACGCGATCCTATCGCCTAGTTTGACTGCTTCCATGATGTCGTGGGTAACAAAGACGATCGTTTTTTTCAATTCCGCTTGAAGCTCCATGAACTCGCCTTGCACAATCTCCCTTGTCAACGGGTCCAAAGCTCCAAACGGCTCATCCATTAAAATGATCGAAGGATCTCCGGCCAAAGCCCGGGCCACTCCAACCCGCTGCCTTTGGCCTCCGCTGAGCTGGGAAGGAAAACGGTGCCTGTACTCCGATGGCGTCAAACGGACCATTTCCAATAAAGCGTCAACCCTCTTCTGGACTTGAACATCGTTCCAGTTCAATAAGCGCGGAACAATCGCAATATTTTCAGCGACTGTCATATGGGGGAAAAGACCGATATGCTGGATCGCGTAGCCGATATTGCGCCTTAAGTGGATCGGATCGAGCGTTGAAATATCCTTTCCCTCGATCAAAATCTTTCCCGAGGTCGGTTCAATTAAACGATTGATCAAACGCAATGCCGTTGTTTTTCCACTGCCGCTGCGGCCGAGAAGAACAAGGACCTCCCCTTCTTCCACCTTCAGCGACAGATCAGAAATCGCTTCGACATCGCTTTCAAAGACTTTGCACACCCTTTCAAAAGAGATCACCTGTCCACCTTGGATCCAATATAAAATTTCTATTTTATAGGTTAACCTCAAAACAGGATAGTTTTTTTAAGCCGCATCGCTCCTTACAGTGGTGTAATTGAAAGTGGCAGTGTTAGAGACGTTCTCTAAATTAGAATAATTTGATTTTTGATGGATTTTTTGAGCCATTTGCATGCTGTTGTGAAGCACATAGTTAAATTAACTAGGGCAAACAACAACATGCAAATGGCT
>JAFEGF010000165.1 GCA_018240225.1 Verrucomicrobiota bacterium | reverse complement strand
GGAGCGTGGTATTTTTCTTCTTCTGGGTCATAGTAAAGGCCTAAAAGGTTTATTCAAAGTCGTTAAAGTTAATAATGAAGTGCAAGTGTACGAGTTTGAGGGTTTTTTTGCCAAGAGTTTTATCGATTTTCACACGAACCCTGCTAAAAGGACGAGGGCAGGGGCTTTGCTTTTCCTCGCCACTTCAGATTTAAACCGCCCGGCTTAAAAGAACCGTCTGCCAAAAAATTTTTAAATCCTCTGATATCGCCGCAGCGGTTATGCCGCCAATACCGTTCTTGCGACGAAACCTAAATCCGTTAACAGTCTCTTAGGAGAAATCAGGCTTGCCAAAAGCCCCTTGATGCTATAGACTTAAGGGTCTTTTGTCAATTTTACATTTAATTTTGAACTCCTATGCGCGATTTAAAAACTTTTTTTGTCCGCACCTATGGGTGCCAGATGAACGAGCTCGACACAGAGATCATGGTCGGCCTTTTGGAAAAACGGGGTCTGACACGGATCCAAGACGAAGATACCGCAGACCTGCTGCTGTTCAATACCTGCTCGATCCGCGATTTGGCTGAGAGAAAGGTCATGGGCAAGCTCGGCCAGCTGGGACGCAGCCGGAAGAAAAAACAGGTGATCGGCGTAACAGGCTGCATGGCCATGGCAAAAAAGGACACCCTGTTCCGAAAGCTCCCCCACGTCGATTTCGTCATCGGGACCAATAATATCAGCGAACTCAACGATGTGATCGACCATGTGATCGATTCGGGCAAACAGCAGATCCGCACCGACGACCAGTTCGAAGAAAATCTTGACTACCTGGTCGCCAAGAGGGACGACCCTGTCAAGGCGTTCGTTTCGATCATCCGAGGCTGCGACAAGTTCTGCACCTACTGCGTCGTCCCCTACACGCGGGGCCAAGAGGTCTCCCGCCATCCTGATAGCATCGTTGAAGAGTGCATCCGCCTGGTAGACCAAGGCTATAAGGAGATCACCCTTTTAGGACAAAACGTCAACAGCTATGGCAAGGACAAGCCGGAATGGAACTGCCTGTTCCACGACCTATTATACCGCTTGGACAAGATCCCGGGGCTGGCCCGTGTCCGGTTCATGACAAGCCATCCGGTCGACATCACTGTCGAGCTGATGCATGCGATCCGCGACCTCCCCTCCGTCTGCGAGTTCGTCCACTTCCCGATCCAAGCAGGCTCGAACCGGATCCTGAAAAAGATGCACCGGGTCTATACAGTCGAAAAGTACCTTGAAAAAGTCCAGCTGATGCACGAGATCGTCCCCGACGTCTCATTGGGAACGGATATCATCGTTGGATTCCCGACCGAGACTGAAGAGGAGTTCCAGCAAACCTACGACATCTTCAAACAGATCCGCTATAGCGTCGCCTTTATTTTCGCTTACAGCGCGCGCAAAGGGACTCCAGCCTTCCGTTGGAAAGACGACATCGCTGAAGAGGTCAAACAAGAACGGCTCCAGCGCCTTCTTTCCCTTCACAATGAAATTTGCGCTGGCGAGCGGCAGTCGATGCTGGGCTCCGTCGTGGAGGTCCTCGTCGAAAAGAGAAACCGAGACGAAAAGCAGCTAAAAGGACGCACCCGGTGCTGGAAGAATGTTGTCTTTAATGGAGACGATAGCATGATCGGCACGCTGCAGCAAGTCAAGGTAACAGGTTACAGCCATCACACATTAATTGGAGAATCCGCGCCATCGTTATCGCTTTTGAAAACATAAAACCGCTTGTATCTTGGAGGTTGACCTATGGCATCAGCACGAGTATCGCCTGCACAGCATTCCCCAACTCATGTTCAAAATCCGGATTATCGCTCACCTCCTCCAAGGCCTGCCTTAAATATGGCAAGCACATTAAGCTCTTTAAAAGCCACAGACGATTGTTGCGGGAGCTTCTGTGAAAACTTTACCAGTTTTTTCCATAGCACTGCAGATCGTCTTTTTCAAAAGCTCTCCAGAATACCCGGCCTTGGATCTTTATACCACAGAGAGGCGGCTGAACCGACAACACATGCAGGAAGGCTTGAATTGCTCTACACGACCTTCCGGACAGCGGTCAGGTACCCAAGCCCGCCAGTTCCTACCAACGAACAATTACCTCGCTTGATCGAACACTTTAGACAACTTTCCGATCCGATCGAACAAGTAGAGGCTTTTTCCCATATCCAAAGATCTGCGAATACATCCGATGCACTTGTCCGCTCATTCTTTGATACCCTGCCGGACCCTGCCCAGGAAGGAATTAAAAACAATATCGTTCACAATTATGTCCGCACCAGGAATGAGCAGCATTTGCCCTTGGACAGATCAGCAGCCGACGTCGTACAGCATACTTTAAATCATCAGATCCGCACGATTTATATGAATGCAGCCATCGTAAACTACTTGAATGCTTTGCGAAGACCTGCGCAATGAAGGCAGCAGCACGTTCAACACGATATAGCAATCAAACATTAATCGGAAAAGCCGCCCTAGCTTTATCGCTTTTGAAATCGTAAAACCCTTTAGATCTTGGAGAATGACCTATGGCAACTACACCAGTGACACATGCACATCTTCCTCTTTCAGCTTCGTATGAGCAAGTACAAAGACCAACTCCTCAAGCAGCAGCTTCGCAGACCGCAAGCACGTTGACATCGTCTGCTGCACCAGAAGATAGCGGAGGCAGTTTCTGCGATACCATCGCCGCTTTTATCCGAAATATCTGGGATCAGATTCAGCAGCTGCTCTCCAAAATACCCGGCTTTGGCTCATTATCTCAGCAACAGGAAGATAGGCCAGAGCCAACAACTCATTTGGGAAGACTCGAGTTGCTCTATGATATTTTCCGTACCGCTGATAGCTTATCCATTCCTCCTGTTCCTACCAATGAACAATTACCTCGTTTAATCGAACACTTTAGACAGCTTACCGACCCAGTGGACCAAGCCGAGGCCTTTTCCCATATCCAACGATCAGCAAACACGACAGATGCGATCGTCCGCGCCTTCTTCGACGCCCTGCCAGCTCCCGTCCAGGATGGGATCCAATACAATATCGTCCTCAATTACGCCCGTTTCATAGCTGAGCACAATATCACTTTGGAAAGGCCTGTTATAGAGATGGGCCAGCATACTGTTGACAATGAGATCCGCACTGTCCATATGAGCGCAGGCACTGTTAACTTTGTTACAAAATTACGAGAAGGATCACGAGCGCAGTCTTCTGCCTCGCCTGCAATGACAGAACTTAACCGCCTTGAGCTGATTTATGATGCATTTCGAGGTCCGGACAGCACAGGAACGCACCCTGTCCCCACCCCTGAAAGAACTTTGGAATTAATTGCTCAGTTCAGAGCGATTGCCAACACCATTGACAAGGTAGAAGCGTTTTCCCATATTCAGCGCTCTGTCAATGCGACAGACCCGATTGTTAAGAGCTTCTTCGATGCGCTTCCGGCACACGTTCAAGATGGGATTAAATACCACATCATCCGGAACTATATCCGATTCAACCGCGAGCATAGTCTAGCTTTGTTTACCGATCCAAATACAAGAAGGCAGGACCTAGCCCAAAGAACAGTCGATCAAGAGATCCGCACTGCGACCATGAGCGCAGGCATCGTCAACTATTTGGCTGCTTTGCGAAGAACTTAGCGTCAAAAAAACATGTCCCATCTGAAGAGATGGGACATGTTCCTGAAAAGATAGAGTCTGATTATCTTTTGAGCAATTTGCTGATAGCGATACCAGCTAAGAACCAGCCGATGACCAGGTCTAGGATGATCGACAGCGTATATGACATCGACATCGCCCACCAGTTCCATGCTGGCAGCACGCCTAAAATCCCGACCAACACCCCAGCAACAGTAACGAAAGTGACCTGCTTCTTAAAGGCATTGAACTTGGTCTGCAGGAGCATCCACGTAATGATAAGACCGCCAATGATCTGGATGATCAGAGAGATAACGAACGGTCTGATACTTCCTTTCACGCCATCGCGTGAAATGCAAGCGAACATCACAGGGCCTTTTGCCATCATTTCCTGCTGGTTTGCGACCATCTTGTTCATGTCCGACTTGCTCATTCCATCCCGATAGACATACATATTAGGAAGAATGTATACCCCGCTGACAGGAGCATTGTCCCTGATCGCCTCGTAAACCCTTTTTTCGTCTTTGAACTGTTTCAGTGAAAGTTCATGCCAAGGAAGAATCATCCACGAAATTAAACACCAAATAAAAACGATTACTCCCCCAACTACACCGCACTTTAAAAGCTTATTGTCCATAAACACCCTAAACATTTTGATTACGCATCTTTTTCGATCTATATAACATGTTCATTTATCCATCAAAAAAAATCTTTTATTATTGAAAATAATTTTTTTCTGACAGCCAAACAACAGGTTTAATAAAATGTTATGATTTGATAAAATTGTATCCATATTAGATGTACTTTCTAAGCTAATTTATGAATAAAATATCTCCTATAGACATCCGCGTTGCCGTCCTCACCTTTCCTTTGGTGAACAAAGGAGAATCTCCCTCTGCCCGCATCGGATCTCTTAGCTCGACCGTTTTCGATACCCTCTCCCCTTCCTTAAACAGGGTCGTCGACTTATTCCACTCCAAACCCAAATCTTCTTTTGAACAGCCGGCTTCAAGACTTCACCCCCTCCTGCGTAAAGGAGAATTTTTACTTATTAATATGGTCGAATCGATCAAGCTCCTCTACGAAAAATGGATGCAGGAAGAGGAGATCGACCTCTACCCTCCTCGGACACTTCGGGTCCCCACCCTTCCCTATCCCCCGTTTCAAGCCCCGCGTCCATCCCGCTACTTCTGGCATCCGAATGCCCCTGTTCCTAAAGATGTCTATTCCCCTCCGTGCCTCATGAGAGACACAAGCGAAGATCTTCCTAACTACATCGATCAGTCTGCTCCCCTTTGCGCCTATGCCCGCCACGTCCTTCCTCAGAAAGGCCGTCTTCGCAAAGATAGCAACGGGCTCATCTATCTCGAGCTGCCATCCGACTACATCTCCCAATTGTTCCCTTTGCTTCACGCTCTTGATGCGGAATCTGTTCCTCTTTCCCAGGTCGATCCTTCCGCTGCCCACATCCCCGTCATGACGCCGCGTGAATACATGGAATCGAGCAAATGGGGAGAGATCCGGGAGCTTGACCAAGAGTTTAGCTTTGAGGTCCATGGATGCTTCAGCCTTTCGCCAAAGCTTTATCCCGGAATGGAAAAAGTCTACTGCCTTAAAGTGAGCAGCCCTGAACTGGAAGAGTTGCGGGAAAAGTATCTTCTTCCCTCAAGGATCGGGACGCATCCCTTTCATATTGTGATTGGATTCCAGAAGAAAAAAATGGGAGAGAAGCCTAAAGCTGAGACCTTCCGTTTGAACATCTCTTGCTTCGCTGCTTAATTCTCGATAAGAATAAATACAGGATATTAG
>JAFEGF010000164.1 GCA_018240225.1 Verrucomicrobiota bacterium | reverse complement strand
TGGGTCTCATGGACACGGATTTTTAGATTGTTATAGAGAAAACGGAGCTGCTCGAGCTGCTCTGCAAGCTCGATCTCGCAAGGCTTTAATTGAGAGATCTTCTGAAGAGCTTCCCTTGTATAGGCATACATGCCGATGTGCTTGAAAAAGAGCTTATGCTCTCCAGGAGACGCATCCCGGTAATAGGGGATCATGCTGCGAGAAAAATAGAGGGCAAACCCCTTGCTGTCGCAGACGACTTTGGCGACGTGCGGACTTTGCACCATCTCCATTTTCTCGATCTTTTTCTTGAGCGTCCAAACATCGCTTCCATCAGTTTCACATGTTTTAAGAAGGTCCTGGATCATCTCTTCATTGATAAAAGGCTCATCCCCTTGCCAGTTCACCCAGATATCGGCATCGACAAGATTGCGCTGCATCAGCTCGACAAGACGATCCGTTCCGGAAGGGCATTGTTCCGATGTCATGAAATGCTTCCCATGGAACCGATCGATCAGCTTAGCCGTCTCTTCAGCATCGACAGCAAAGGCAACCTCGTCAAAAAGGGAGATAGCGCTCGCTTTTTCCCAGACCCACTGCAGCAGAGGTTTTCCACTGAGCATGCTGAGCATTTTTTTTGGAAAACGGGTCGATTTGAGACGCGCTGGGATCACGCAGGCAATTTTTTTAGAACCGATCATACAATGTGCAGCCTTGTTGGGTTTTCTAAGTACCAGGCAATCGTTTTACGAATGCCGCTGGAAAAATCATGCAGCGGTTTCCAGCCGATCTCTTTTTGGATCTTTGAGCAATCGATCGCATAGCGAAGGTCATGGCCCGGCCTGTCGGGAACAAACTGGATGAGATCGTAAAACTTCTTTGCATCGACTTGCCGAATTTTTGCAAACTCATCAATAATCGCGTGGACGAGGTCAATGTTCTTCTTCTCGCATCTGCCGCCGATTCCGTAAGTCTGCCCCTTTTCCCTTTTTTCCAGGATCATCCATACAGCTTCGGAATGGTCGTCGACAAAGATCCAATCGCGGACGTTTTCCCCTTTTCCATAAATGGGAAGGGGTTTTTCATGGTGGCAGGAAGCAATCATGAAAGGAATTAATTTTTCGACATACTGGCCCGGGCCGTAATTATTCGTGCAATGGGACAGCGTTGTCGAAAGCCCGTAAGTGTGTGTATATGCGCGAACAAAATGGTCGGAAGCTGCCTTGGATGCAGAATAGGGAGAGTTCGGCCGATATGGAGACTCTTCAGAAAAACACCCCTCCAACCCAAGTGAGCCGAAGACCTCATCTGTCGAAATATGGTGGAAATGGATATGAGGATGGCGCCTGAGAACTTCGAGAAGGGAGATCGTCCCTCCGACGTTTGTTTCATAAAAAGCGCGCGGGCCGCGGATGCTCCGGTCAACATGGCTTTCCGCTGCAAAATGGACGATCGCCTCAATATCGTTTTGAACGCAGAGATACTCGATAAACGCTTCATCGCGCACATCGCCTTGCGCAAATAGATAGCGGGGATCATCGGCTGCCGATGCGAGGTTGTCAAGGTTTGCAGCGTAGGTTAACAGGTCCAAGTTCACGATCTTCTCGCACCACGGGATGTTCTTAAGCCCGTATCGGATGAAAGAAGAGCCGATAAAGCCAGCTCCGCCTGTGACTAAAAAGCGTTTAGGAAGCGGCGATGACATGTTCAAAATATTCACCAATAGCCTCTTTCCAAGGGCGAGGCTGTTTTCCTGTGATCTGCGTGAATTTTTCTGTCGCCAAGACTGAATAAGAGGGACGTTTCGCAGGTGTTGGGAACTGCTGGCTGGCAACAGGTTCGATCTGGGAGCATCGGACTGGCTTGCCGCTTTTTAGCATCTCTTCTCTTATGTCAAGCGCCAATTGGTAGCGGGATACCGGTCCTGCATTGGCAAAATGGATAATTCCTTCCGCATCAAGCAAGTCTAACACAGCAAGCGCGAGGTCTTGCACATAAGTGGGACGTCCGCTCTGATCAGCAACGACTTGGATCTTTTCTTTTTCTTGAAGCCAGTTGTGGACCGATGAAATAAAGTTTTTTCCTTGAGAGCCGAACAGCCAAGAGGTGCGGATGATGCACGCTTTGGAATAGGCATCTAAAACCTGCTTTTCTCCTTCCCATTTGCTCCTGCCATAAACGTTGATAGGACTGGTCAGGTCTTCCTCTTGATAAGGCTTTGTCGCAAAACCGTCGAACACATAATCAGTCGAGATCTGGATCAACTTTGCGCCAATTTTCAAAGCGGCCAAGGCAAGGTTCCGAGCGCCTGATGCATTCACGGCAAAGGCCTTTTCTTCATTATTTTCAGCGCCATCGACATCGGTATAGGCAGCGCAATTGATGATATGGGTGGGCTGAATCCGCTCAACGAGCTGCAAGAGAACAGAAGGATTAGTAAGGTCAGCTTCCCTATGGGACGTAGCGATACAGGAAATCCCTTTTTGGCCGCACAATTGCTGCAATGTTTTGCCGAGCATCCCTTGTCCGCCGGTCACCCACAATTTCATTGGAATATCTCCTTAAATCTCGGGCTGCAGCGATCCCGCTCAGAAACAATTGGCTGGGAAACGGGCCAATCAATATTGACATCATGATCATCGAAGGCAAAGGCCATCTCTTCCTTTGGATCGTAAAGGGAGCTGACTTTATAGAGCAGGTGCGCCTCATCGCTCACGACGCAGAACCCATGGGCAAATCCGCGGGGAATAAAGAGCTGCTCCCCTTTTGTTCCATCGAGCATAATCCCTTCCCATTTTCCAAATGTGGAACTCTCGGGACGGATATCGACTGCGACATCGAAAATGGTTCCAGCTACGACCGAGATCAACTTATCTTGCCCAGGGCTGCGCTGAAAGTGCATCCCGCGGATGGTCCCTTTCTTGGAATAGGAATGGTTATCTTGAACGAATAAGCAATTGATCCCAGCCTTTTCATACAGAGGCCGCCGGTAGGTCTCACGAAAAAAACCCCGTGCATCCGCAAAGACTTTAGGACGCACGAGCTTTAATCCAGAAAGAGAGAGTTCGACAACCTCCATACACCCCTTCTCCTACTTTAGGAATTCCTGTCCAATTTCGATCCCGAGTTCCACCAGTACGAACAGCATCAAGAAAAACAGGAACGGCTTTCCGCCAGGGATCTGGGGATTTTTATCATATTTCTTAATGTAGCGGCCAACCCACACCATCAAAGGCGGGAAAAGCCCGAACAGAATCGCGCAGCTAAAGCCCCCTGCATAGCTCAAGGCCGTAATGAAAATGTGCGGGTAGGTCAATGCGACCAATGTTGGGGGCGCAAATACAGCAAAGCACAGCAGTACTTTCTTAAATCCTTTTTTCTGCACCTTCAACCCGTCTGCTAAGAAGTCGAGATAAGCAAGAGCAAGGGCGATATAGGAAGTGGTCATGGTGAAAAACGCAAATGCCTTGCCGATTCCAAAGACAATAGGGCTTCCGACAAGCTCTTTTAAAGGCATAACGGCATTCCACCCTTTTTGAGCTGCCACGATCAGGCCATGCGGGCCTTCGGCGGGAATGATCCCAAGAATTAAAAATTCCCAGACCAAGTATACAAGTAACGGGATGGTTGTGCCCATAATGATCGTCATGCGCACTTTCTTGACGTCCCTGTTCATGTAGGTCATTAAAGTCGGGATGATGACTTGGAAGGTAAACGCTGTAAACAGGACGGGAAGGGCAAGCCATGCTTTCGACCAATCGGATCGCTTCAATAAAGAGACATCGACGTGGTCATAAGAAACGGCAATGAAGAGGAAGTAGGAGATGGCAACACCCGAAATTAATGTCAGGTTCAAACGGTCTACCCACTTCGTTCCAAAATAGACGACAGGAGAAAAAACGATCACATAGACGATCATTGATGCCCATTCAGGAAGCTTTCCATTTGTAATCTCGCCTAAGACCGCACCTCCTCCCACGACGTGGGCGATCATCACCGTGACGAATAAAAAGAGGTAGACGACCCAGCACACATCTTTTCCAATGGGGCCGAGCAACCGTTGGGCCATCGTGATCAGGTTTGAATCTTTAGGCATCCAGGAGCAGACTTCGAGCAAAAGAAGTCCGGTGCAGAGCATGAACAGCCAGCACAAAATATATATGGCGATCGCGGGAAGAAACCCAGCTTCGCCTGTAGCAACGGGAAGCGCCAGCATACCGACCCCGATCGTGGTACCTGCGATAAGCAGGGTTCCTCCTAAAACGTGGCCCATGGAATGAAAGATATGCATCGCAGCCTCCTAAAATCTAAGATAGACGTTGTAAATCGCGTCAGATCATAGATAGTTCTACGAAATAAAGCAAGCAAGTCAATGATATAAAAGGAGATGCCAAACCTGGAATAGCCTTGCACCCATTGGTCAATGAAAATGAAATTTCGTTTTTCAATTAATTGTTAATGGAGTACATTGTCAATTCATTATTGAATGGAGGCAATGACGTATGAACGAACGCTCGAAGCTCTTTTTGAGAACCTGCGCCCTAGCAGTTGGACTTTTCTGCTTCCCGCTTACCGGTTACTCCGACTATATCCTACACCATGAAACGCCTGAAATGAAAAAAAAGGAGCTGCCTGCCAACTTGCCTTGGTTCACAGGCCCTTTGCTAGCACCTTCTGGACACGTCGTCCCTGCCGGCCACTGGAACGTAGAACCTTACTTGTTTGTAACGACCAACTTCGGACATTACGGCCCTAATTGGCATACGACCTCTATCCCCAAGTTCTATAACGTCAACGTCCAAATCCCTATTCAGTATGGCCCAGTGAACCCGATCGACGTTGAAATCGTCCCCCAATTCTCTTGGAACCATACCGATGGAGCCTCTGAATGGGTGATCAACGATCTTCCTCTCGTAATTGATATCCAGCTTCTCTACGACAAGCCGGGAAAATGGTGGCCTGCGATCAAATTGACTGTAAAGGCCAATGCCCCTATCGGGAAGTACCAAAAGCTCGATGCTCATAAGTTGGGGACCGATGTCGGAGGCGCTGGAACATGGAATGAAACAATCGCGCTGGTCTTTTCGCGCCTTTTCCATATTTCAGGCGTCCACTACTATACTCCCCGTCTTTATTTTGGATACACTGTGCCAAACCCTGTTCATGTAAAAAACTTGAATGCCTACGGCGGCGCCAAGGGAACGCACGGCAAGGTTTATCCAGGCAACACATTTGTCACGATCCTCGGCATGGAATTGTCGCTCACCCCAAACTGGGCGCTTGCTTGCGACTTCCAGTACGTACATGAAAACAAGACCCGGTTTAGCGGAAAAGCAACAGCTCCGGTAGGAGGTCCTTCCAACGAACAGTTCAGCGTTGCGCCGGCATTTGAATACAACTGGAACGCAAACGTCGGTATCATCGCCGGCGCCTGGTTTTCTTTCGCAGGAAGAAATGCGGCAGAATTTGCCAGCGGCGTT
>JAFEGF010000163.1 GCA_018240225.1 Verrucomicrobiota bacterium | reverse complement strand
CCATTCAAGAAAGAACTTATGCCTATCGGCTGCTAGGCATTGTAATGCTTGGCCGCTCGCTTGCGCAGTGAGCTTTTCCTTTCAGATGAAACGAAAAAAGGCGGCCATGCTTTCGCATGCCGCCTTATCAATGATTGTGCTAAGTAAGCAGAGGATTTGGCAATTAGAGCTCGTGCACCTCGTCGATGGTCACCGGGTTCATCAAAGGCCGCTGGTCAGCTAGCTTGACATCTACTTTGGATAGAGTGGCCTTGGATTGCACAACTTCCTGCACATCCGCGCTTTCCAAGTTGCTGTGCATCAATTCAAATTCATCGATGGAAAGTTGAGGCTGGGCAAATTGGCCTTCAGCGAGGTATTGGATGACGCCGATCACTTCTTGCCGCGCTGTCTTCGACAGTTTTTCGATATCTTTGGAAAACCCCTTGGGGTCTTCTGCTTTTCGGTGTTGCAGCCGTTCAATGACAGCTTGGTTATCTTGTACAAACCCCTCGAGTTTTTGCAGGACTGTCACCTGTCGATCGGCACGGTCTTTTGCAAAGGTTCGGACGAGCGGGGTAGGAAATGCCTTTTGCTCAATGGCTTTATTCATTGCCTCTTGAGCTTTGCAGGCCGTATTTAGGCATTCGTGGATCTCCTCGGGAAGCGACTGAGGTTTTTCGTTATCATCTACATAGCGGGTAGTCCATTTAACGAGATCTGAGATCTCGCTATATTTTTGAGGAATGCCATGGGCCAGTTTGACTGTTCCATCTGTAAACGTAGCGGAAAGCTCATCTGCTATATGTTGGACATCAGAATTAACTTGATGAGAGTCTTTTTTTAAAATATTTGAAAAGAATGCCATAAATTACCCATTTTCACCTGTTTTTCAAATTAAATTATATCAAAGTTATTATTTTAATTCAATTTGGTTTTATGTCGCTTTAATTAGTTGCGTAAGAGTTTGTTTTTTGTTTGATTTGTTTTGTTTCTGTGTATTATTGTCTATTGTTTGTTTACGTAAATGGAGGGGAGTATGGCATTTAGGGTAACTGGCAGCCAAGGAGCCTTGGAGGCTCCATATATAGGAGATGTTCCTTACGAATGGAACGGGCATATTGTTAAGATAAACAGCCTCTTCCGACATTTAGATACCCTTAACCCTTCATCTATTGAACGGAAGGCTGTAAAGCGGCTGCTTTTTCAACAGATTAACTTGCTTTACAGGCAGTGCGCTTCTGCAGTTCCAAAGGCTTTTAACGATGATCTTTGCTTTACTCGCGCAGAGGAAGTGGCAAGGAAGGGATTGTTTTCTCAATTCCCCGGTTCTGAAAATCGACTTAAGCCGTTAGCAATTAATTATTTGGATGTATATTCCCGTTTTAAGGGAGCGATTGTAGAGCAAAGCTCGGATATCTTGCCTTCCCTTAGAGACCTAGCCCAGGCCCACCAATGCTTTTTTAAGCAATATAGCGCTGAAATACAGCACTTAAAAGGTAATGATGGAGAGGTCGTGGCTGTAACGCATGAAAAGCAGATTCGTCAGGGAGTCATTGCTTTCTGGTACGCTGTCGATAAGCAAAATAAAGCAGTGTTTGCCCGTATGGCATCAAAAATTGAGGAAAGGGATCCAGAAGTCATTTTAATACTGCCTAACCTCTTGGTCTATTTCCTGGCTTGCAGGCCTCAACAGCCGATCCCCGCGTTTTTAGCTAAGTATACGGTTGGGATCGGAATGTTAAGAAACCAATTCAAAGATCTCTCTTCCGATGAACAGCTCCTTATTAATCGATCATTGTTTGGGGAGGAAGTGCAACTTTCTATAAAAGGCCAAGGAGCATTGATAAAAATAAAAGAGGTCGGAACCCTCTGCCATCGTAATGATCAGGCCCAACTTGCTTCAGGTTTCTTAAACGCGCTCTTATCTGCGCTTGATCAGTTCCATTTATCAATGAAATATACCTTAAGCTCTTTGGCTCAGCGCTCTGACCTTCTCTTAAAGGATCCTGATGCCTTTCTCCGTTTGAACCCTTACGAACAAACGATGCTTTTGTGGCTGATTTCCGATCAGCCATTTTCCCAAGAGGTTTTTCCTAAGCATTCCTCATGGTCTGGTTTTCAAGAAGCCAAAGAACGCTTTGGCAAGCTAACTTCAGAAGAACAATCTCAGTTTATTCATAACGTTGTAACAAAAGCAGGCAGTGCTAATGCCGCTCAGAAGATCTTAAAAGGAGACTTCGACTATTTTGCCAATAAGCTCAACGTTCAAGATGAAGGCGGGATATTGGCAATGCAGATCCGTTTTGCAATAAAAAGCCTATCCGGTTAACCAGCAACGGTTTATTTTAGCCATCTCTTGGATAAAGATTAAGCGCTAAAAATGGATATCTTCATCATCAGCAAATCGAATGTTGGGATCTTTCAAGATTCGAACTAATGCAGTCAGTTCTAGGTCGTTTGAGACAGCTTGGCTAGTTGTATCGAAATCCTCAAGGATGATTAGATCCGTTTCAGAGCTGACTTCTTCTACTTTGCGAGATAGCAACTGTTGGAAGTCTTTTCCCATTTCTGTTAAAATTAAACGATTATAATTAGCGGATAGCTCAAGGTGCTTTGCTTCATCGCCCTTTAGATCTGCCATTGTATTCCGCATTTCAATCAAGCTCTTGAGCTGGTTGCGGGTCGCTACTTTTAGTGTAACGGTTGGTTCTTCGTATCTATTAGCTGGAATTGGCATTACGCTTAATAAGTCTAACCTGGAACCTTCACTAGAATCGTCGTCTAAAACTAAAATTTGTTCGTGATGTTCTTCAGAGTGTTGTTTTGTGATTACAAACATGGGATTTCGCACAACCCAACCACCCTGCTCATTCATTAGATCTATGGACAGTGTCAATGGCACTGTAGTTTCCAATGGAGGAGATTGGTTTGTGTCCCTAAATAAAAGATCTGCCTTGTATTCAATCCGAATATGAGTGCTTTCTAAATATTTGATCGACCTTGATGAAACTTGAGGTGCAACCATAAAGCGATTAATAGAAGTATCTGTTTCAGGGAGATGCAATAGATTGTTCAGATGCCTTGTTACGGCATTAAAGTAAAGATGGTTGAAGACTGTTTGCGAACAGAGGGATTGCAGTATTAGGGATAGTTCTGGATCTTCTTTTGCAAATCGATGGAGGTAATGTCCCAATGCTTGGGGAACGGTCAACTGGTATGAATCTCCCTGAAGTTCAGCAGGTATTCTGATTTCGTCATCATATGCAGGGATTACGACCGGCCGTTGGTTACCTGGAAGTTGGATTATTACATCGGGATTACGGTTATTATCAGTTTTGAAAGCTTCTGTCATCGGTAAAGAAGATCCGTCTGGAAGGTCCAAAGTATCTATTGAAGGATGAGCAATGTCGGATTGAACCAGGCTGGCAAGTTCTTCTGGATTTGCTCTTGCTGTATAGGATCTAAATCCGTAAGAGACAGCATTTTGATAGAGAGCTAAAAATAGGTCTGTGTTATCGATGATTGCATAAAGATTTAAAAGGATTGCTTCATCAATTGCAGTTCCTGCTTGCCCCCTTTTTGGCAGATAATTCCTAAGGCCGTCAAAATTAATATCCTCTGCATCTACAGGGGTGCCGGCTCCAGTCATTTCTTTTGCAAAGGTATATAATAATAATAAATGCTTTTGTTCATGGAAAGTGAGGTTGTGGTCTGAATTCGGATTTAAGAGAAAATCTCTAATTTTTTTAGCGCTTAAAGTTGAGATGTTAAATAGTGCTGGAATTAATTCGTTGAAATTAGTGACTTTACTTACTCCAAATTGATTTACATTAATCGCTGAATAAATATGCTGAAGAGTCGCTGAACTGAAATCTAGTTTTTTATAAATATATCGTGATATTTGATTTAATGGAGAAGCCAGCAAGTTAGCAGACTGCAATTGTTTTTTGATCCAGTTTGTTGCAGACATATTGAAACCACGATTTATCTGTCCGAGCATCTCTTTAAATACTCTAAATTCTAAGCGTTGCGCATCGTCTGGATCGTTATATGCTTTTAGAGCTTTTCCAATTGGAGAGTTATCTGCAAATTTGGTTGTCCAAGCTTCTTTGAAATTTTTTTCCATGCGGGCATAAAAAGGATTATCGACATCGCCTTCTTGCAGCATCGATAAATGCTCAAGGAGGAATGAAAAGCGATCTAAGGTGGGACCTTTAAGATCTTGTGGAACTCTTCCCTTAGAAATTTCTATGAATGCGGCAACTTCTTTGTCCGAGAGAGATTTTGCCATTTGCGTTAAACGGATGAACCCTGTCATTTTTCGGTAGGCTTTAAGCCTACGGTCTGGGGCAACATCTTGCAAGCGCTTGAGCACTTCTTGATTGGATAGGCCTTGGGGTTTGGTATGGAAAATGCTTTTGTAGATTTCTCTGTGGATGGCGGCTTCGCTGATCCCTGTTTTGTCAGAGACCAGAGATGTAAGTGTATTAAAATATTCTTTAGTGTTTTGATAGTCTTCTATAGCGGAGTTATGAACTTTCAGAAAATTTTTTTCTAAAGACTTTGTATTAGCAGTACCAGTTGGTGACATTGTGTTATTTTCGTCAGCTTGCAATAATCCTTTATTGACGTAAAGCCTTCCTACAGCTGAAAAATTGCGCAGGAGATAATGGATCTCTTTAGGGCTAAAAATCGGATTCGACTCATGCAATTTTTGACTTAAAAGAGCGGAGTCGTCAGCAGTTAACGGCAATGTAATACGATGGGATCTCATCAGAGTTTGGGCTCTGGCTATAAGATCGGGAAAAGCTTGCGCCCTTTGCTCGACAAGAACCTCTTTAAGAATGTCCTTAATTGCCCCTTTTTTTGCTGATGTCCAGCAACCAGGTTCCCAGTGGTTATTAGTGAAAATGGTATTTACTGTCTCATCTAGCTTGGTTGCATCTGCATTTTTATGATGCCCCCCCTGAAAGATTTCATGTCTGATTTCGTCTGTATAAACTAATTTAATTAAGAAAGCCATTTTATCCACCATTTTCAATATATTCTTGATATCATTATATCACTGTGTTGTTTAATTTTGATTAAAAAACATGCATTTTTAATTTTTTTGAGTATTATGATTGTAAATAATTGGTTTTTAGAGAAATGTAATGAGAAAATGGACTGGAAAAAAAATCTTCTTAAGTTCTTCATTATTAATAGCATGTAGGCTAATCTTTGAAAGCTGCAGGTTTAAGTTATACAGGATGAAGGAGTTAAAAAAAGAATAGATATAGTAAAGAAATTTTTGCAGAATTGCTTCCATATCGCAGTTGACGCACCTCTAAATAAGAGACCTTAGAAAAGGTAAATCTCTCTTTCAAGAAAGACTCTTAGCGCCTTAAAGCTTAAGTTATGGAGGCCTTTGCCTACGGTGCCCATGGAATGTGGAAATGAGATAGACGAGGGTTAAAGGATTCTTCTTTGATAAGGATCTGTGGGCTTCTGAGGGGGATTCTGGAGG
>JAFEGF010000162.1 GCA_018240225.1 Verrucomicrobiota bacterium | reverse complement strand
ATCGGTGACTGCTCCCTCGCCTAAAGGCGAAGGCTTCTAGGGATTACTCCCAGGCCATCCAATCCGAGGGCCAAAATATTTTGCGCTGCGTTGAAATCCCTATGCGCTGTGTACCCACATCGAGAACATTTATGCTCTCTTTCCGCTAATTTCTTCGGCTCCAAATGTCCACATTGTGAGCAGACCTGGCTTGTATAAGCAGGGTTCACCAATCCCAATTTCCTACCAGCTTCTGCCGCTTTGTAGATGAGGAACTGACGAAACTGATTCCAACTTGCGTCTATTATACTTTTTGCAAAATAAGACCCTTCTATCAGCTTTTTGACATTCAGATCTTCTACGCAAATGTATTGATATTGATTGATGATTTTTTTAGCTTGTTTGTGGCAAAAATCCTTTCTTTGATTTTTGATCCGTGCATGGATTTTGGCTACGGCCTTCCCAGACTTCCTGCGTTCTTTAGTGCCTTTTTCTAGTTTACTTAGTTTACGCTGTACTTTCGCAAGAGCCTTTTCTCCTTTTTTGAAAAATCTGGGGTTTTCAATTTTTTCTCCGTTCGAAAAAGTGGCAAAAGATTCTATTCCAACATCCAATGCTACGGCTTCTGTCTTCGGCTCTAATGGAACAGCCCTTACTTCGCAAGAAAGGGTTATATCCCATTCTCCTGATGGCGTCTTTTTAATCGTGCAGGTTTTTATGTCTCCTTCGACGGAACGATGCATCTTGACTCGAATGCGGCCAATTTTAGACAGAGAGATTTCTCTGCCCAACAGAGTAAATCCACTCTGAGGATAGCAAAAGCTATTGTAGCGATGGACTCCCCGAAATCGGGGAAACCCTGGTTTCTCTCCTGTTTTGCATCTACGAAAAAACGCCTGAAAAGACTTATCCAAGCGATCGACGATGTTTTGCAGTACTTGAGAATGTACTGTTTTCAGAGTAGGTCTGTCCTCTTTAAGAATTGGCAAAAACATGAGTTGCTGATACTTTGAGAGCGGGACGTCCAGTTCCTCGTGCGCAATTTTCCTTTGCGAGAGCAATTCGTTGTACAGCCATCGACATTCATCCAGCTGCGCTTGTAGCAATTTGGCTTGGGCTTTCGTTGGACGCAATCTGAATTGAAATGACTTTCGAATAAACATGCATTAATGCTACATCTTGGTCTATGAATGTGTCAACGATCACCTAGCTATTTTACGCGATTCATCTCAGCCATAAAGGACTGAGTTTTCTCGCGTCCTTCGGATAATAAATAAGCGAAATTAAAAGCTGAAAAAAAACGCGTGCACCCAAAGAATTTTCAATTGGTCGGTTCTGTTATTCATGATTCACTTGAGTTTCTAAGAGCTTGCCGCAGAACTTTAGGCTTCGGCGCATTTGGTAATTGTATGAAGCTGATTTTTTGACTAAATGAGGGGAGCAATCTACGATTAAGAAATCTTTCTCTCCTCTTAGTGTCGAAAACAGCTTAAAAGGACCAAAAATTACGATGGAAGCTTAGATCAACAACTGGCTCTAAAGGTTTTACCCAGCGGCAGATTCTACCATTGAGTTTTAGATTGCAATCGACTTTCGTTTCTTAAACTTGTCAAGATATTCAAGGGCCTTTCCAGTGCCCATGCAGACTGCGAGTAAAGGATTAGGAGCCACGATCACAGGAAGTCCTGTTTCTTTGATCAAGGCCTTGTCCAGACCTTTAATTAACGCACCTCCCCCTGCAAGCACCATTCCCCTTTCGACGAGGTCTGCTGCAAGTTCAGGAGGACATTTTTCTAAAGCGAGCTTCACGCTTTCGACAATTTGTTGGATTGGCTCGGCGAGGCACTCGCGGATTTCAACGGAGTTGATCCGTTTTGTGATTGGAAGGCCTGCGACCTGGTCGCGCCCTCTGACTTCCATTTCAAGTTCATGGTCGCCCAATGGATAAGCGGACCCGATCGTCATTTTGATCTCTTCTGCAGTCCTTGGACCGATCATGAGATTGTAGGTGCGGCGCATGTAGTTCACAATGCACTCGTCAAACTCGTCACCGGCTATGCGCAGCGAGCGTGACTCAACGATCCCCCCTAAGGAAATGATCGCAATTTCTGTTGTACCGCCGCCGATGTCGATGATCATGTTCGCAGAAGGCTCGTGAACAGGAAGGTCCACACCGATCGCCGCCGCCATCGGCTCTTCGATCAAAATGACCTCTTGAGCTCCGGCGCGCAAAGCTGAGTCTTCGACAGCCCGCTTTTCAACTCCCGTTATCCCGGAAGGAACTGCAATTAAAATTTTGGGTCGGAATAGGCTGCGGGCAGGCGTTACTTGTTTAATAAGGGCCTTAAGCATCCCTTCTGCAATTTCAAAATCGGCGATCACGCCATCTTTCATGGGGCGGACAGCAAGGATGCGGCGAGGAGTTTTGCCCAGCATCGCCTTCGCTTTATGGCCGACGGCCAGCACTTCATTTGTAGAAGAGTCAACAGCTACAACGGACGGTTCGGCCAACACGATCCCTTTGCCTCGGACATAAACTAGAGTATTGGCTGTTCCAAGGTCGATGCCGATGTCGTTGGAAAACAACCCGGAGACCTGACCAAACTTATCAAGGACTCCCCGGCCAAACTTTTCGACCAAATTTTTCACGCTCTTTTGATTGTAACTAGCCATATTTCCTTATCTTAAGTCTTCAAAAGCTCTAAAACATCTTCCCAGGTGAGCTTTGCTATTGCTTCATCATCGCAACTTACGACTTTCTTGACCAATCCTTTTTTCTTCCTCTGCATTTCCGCAATCTTTTCTTCAATTGTATTCAACGTAATTAACTTATACGCGGAAACAGAATTCTTTTGACCTAGCCTGTGGACCCGGTCGGTTGCTTGGCTCTCCACCGCAGGGTTCCACCACATATCGTAGTGGATGACCGTATCGGCGCCAACTAAGTTCAGTCCCGTACCGCCGGCCTTCAGGGAAACTAAGAAGACTGGAATCGATGCATCTTCATTAAATTGTTTGACCACTTCGAGGCGGTTCTTGCTTGAGCCGTCAAGGTAGACAAAGCGGATCCCTTTGCTCTCAAAGTCCTCCCTCATGATCTGAAGCATCCGGGTGTATTGAGAGAAGATGACCGTTTTATGTCCTCCTTCGATCAATGTCTGGAGAAGCTCCATCAGCAGCTCATATTTTGCCGAATCTCCGCTTTCCGCCTTCTCCTTGGCAAAGATGGCCGGGTGGCAGCAGATCTGTTTCAAACGGGTCAGCGTCGCAAGGACATGGATCTGGACGCGGTCAAATCCGTCGCGCTCGACCAGCTTGACAAGTTCGTCGCGGGCAGATTCTGCGTAGGAACGGTAAAGGTCCAGCTGCACATCGGAAAGTTGGCAGTGGTAGACGATTTCAGAAACAGGCGGCAGGTCGTCGAGCACATCGCTCTTCATGCGGCGCATGATAAACGGAGAGACCTTCTTGCGCAGGTATTCGAGGTTTTTTTGCTGTTCTTTGCCGGAGACGCGGACATACTTTTCCACAAACCGGTCGTAGGTGCCCAAAAAGCTCGGCATGAGGAAGTCGAACAAGCTCCACAGCTCGTCGAGCGAGTTTTCAATAGGCGTTCCAGATAAGATCAGCCGGTGCTCAGCCTGGACCATTTTGACCGACTTGGCATTGCGGGTTCCCCGGTTCTTAATATGCTGGGCCTCATCGAGGATCACATAAGAAAATTGGGTCGTTTTGTAGGAATCGATATCTTTTTGCAAAAGTGTATAAGAGGTAATCAGAATATCATATTGGGACAGCTGGTCGATGATCCTTTTGCGGTTCGAAGGGATCCCGTCGACAACCGTCACCTTCATCTTCGGATTGAACTTGGCAAACTCCTCTTTCCAGTTATATAGCAAGGATGTCGGGCAAACAATCAGCGCATGGCTCCCCTTCTTCTTCATATGCTGGGACATCGCGCAGATCGCCTGCAAGGTTTTTCCAAGGCCCATGTCGTCAGCCAAAATTCCATTGAGGAACATCATGCGCAGCCGCTCGAGCCACTTCACCCCTTCCACTTGGTAGGTGCGCAATGTCGCCTTGACTTCCGACGGCACGGCAGAGAAGGTCAACGTTTTTTCACCGAGCATCTGCTTGCGGATCTCCATCAACTTATCTGTCATGGAAAATTCGACAGGAAGCCCTTCGAACTGGGAAGCGTCGATGTTGGCCAAGCTCCAAAGCGGACGCTCAAGCTTATGCTCGTCCAAGACCTCGATCCCCATCTCATCGAACAATTGGACAACGCCTGAGATCCGGTCGAGATCGAGCACCAGAATTTTAGGAATTTTAGCGCCGTCCCCTTTCTTAGCCTTGGAACGGGGAGAGTCCAGTTCGATAAAGGCCTTTTTCGATCCCATACATTCCCAAAGCTGGTCCAGCCTGACCCCTTTCAATGCCCCGTCGACAACAAGGTCGATCTCATACATATCGATCCTGTCAGTGTGGCGCAGCCTTAAACTAAACTGTGTCTGGTCATAAATGAACTGATCGAGAAGGTTCTGAGGGCAGTTGAACTTCACCCGCTGTTGGTTGCGAGGAATGATATCGGTCATGAACTCGACGATCTTCTTCTCCGATTTAGCGACATAGACGCAGGTGTCGGGATTGAAGATAAAGTCCTGGAACAGATCATCGATGATCTGCCGCTCTTCAACCAGGTTTCTGGCCAAGACCCCTTCTTCGGTAATGAACGATGCGACATCCTCATAGGTCAGCTGCGTCGCGATCGACGGGATCTTGTGGCCGTCATAATTAAAGTGCAAAGTGGCATCCAGCTCCCCATCTAGATAGGAAATGTCGCAGACCGCCTCTACATTTCCGACAAAAGGCAGCGTCACAAAATTCTCGATCACTTGCTGATTGGCCACTTCCGCATACCGCGCGATCTGAGGCATCGCATTTTCTACAAAGGCTCCAAATAAAGGCTCCGGCACCGTCATATCGCGGATCTGCCGCAAGTTGCGCAAATGCAGACGGTTGATATTCGGCTGGAACCGATAATAAGTGTTCTTATACAGCATTCCAGGCTTGGCGCATTCGAAGAAACGGACATCCTCCAGCGTTGCGATCTGGTCTCCGAGAAGAATGGTCGGATTGACTAAGATCTTCGATGTCGGCGGAGGAATGTACTCCAAGGAGAAACGCAAAGAGGCCTGCACTGGAGAGAACTTTAACGGGACCTCCAAGCTACCTTCATAAAGTCCCGGAAGGATCGGCAGGTCGTCCTCTTGCCCTGAAAAACCCTTTGCAGAGACATTCTGGAACGCATTCTCATAGGCACGCGCCAAGATCATCCCGAATACAGCAACGTCGATCTGCGCGACCCTGCTCGCTCGTTCCGTCGTCGGGTTGTCGTTGCACTGCGCTAAATCTCTGATTACACGCATGATCTCTTGCTGCGAATCATCAAATGACTGGACAGCGAAGCAATAGCGTTTGCCGCCGATGAAGATCGGCTCGGCATACCGTAGAGCTTCGATGAAAGGCTTAAT
>JAFEGF010000161.1 GCA_018240225.1 Verrucomicrobiota bacterium | reverse complement strand
TTAATTATAACAGACTTCAATATAAGTTTAAACACAATTTACAACACAACACAAAACACACTTAATTCTAATTTGTTGTAATCATAAATAAATAGAATTAGATACTGACTGCAAACAGCAGCTTGTAAGCAGCTTAAAGCATAAAAAAAATGCCCTGGCAAAGCCAGGGCATTTTTTCTTTCAAAGGACGATTATTCTAGATCAGTGAGCGTGTGCAGCTTGACTGATGCATTGAGCTAGAGCAGGGGTAGCTAGTTGCATGAATTGGCCTTGCATCTCCTCTTCCATGCCTGTTGCATTCATCGAGAATGGTTTGATAGAAGCACTATCAGCTTGAGGCACTGTATTAAGATCCTGCTCGAGCATTGCGCTTGCATTTTCTGCTTGAGCATTTTCTTCAGCCAATACTTGCTGACCTTCTGGAACAGCTTCAATTTCAAAACAACTACTCATGAAAACTCCTTCTTATGATTCTTTATTATTTCATTGCCCTACCATTTAATTATAACATATTTTGTATTAAAACTTGATTAATCGATCAAAAATAAATCAATTAAATGCAATCATTTGCATCTCTGTTTATTAGATCATTTAAGCGCTATGATATCCTTATAAGTGTAAGTTGCTGTGCGCGAAGCGTTGCGATCAAGGTTGATAAATTAACTTCAAACCGAAGAGAACTGCTAGGACCCAAGCAAACCAATGCACATCGCGCCATCTGCCTGCAAATGTTTTGCAAAGGGGATAGAAGATCATGCCGATGCCGATCCCTGTTCCGATGTTAAATGTGAAAGGGATCGCAATAAGCGTCATAAAAGCAGGGATAAACTCGGTCGGGTCCTCCCAATCGATATGAACGCAAGCGCGCAGCATTAAGGAACCGATCACGACAAGGACTGGAGTAATCGAGAACAGAGGGATCGAAGAAGCCAAAGGGCCAAAGAAGAGGCAGGCCAGAAAGCAGAGGCTCACAAAGATCATGCTCAGACCTGTGCGCGCACCGCTTGCGATGCCTGCTGCCGATTCGATGTACACAGCCGTTGAGGAGGTGCCGGACAAAGACCCAGCAATTGTTCCAAGGGCATCGGGCAAAAGGGCCCTGCGCAGCCGAGGAAGGTTGCCTTGTTTATCGAGAAAATGGCCTTGGTGGGAAAGTCCCAGCAAAGAGCCCGCTGTATCGAAAAGGCTGATGAAAATAAAGGAGAGCATGATCATCCATATGCCCTCTTGGAAGACAGCGCTGTAGTGGAGGGCGCCGAAAGTATCCGTTGCAAAGTTGGGCCAAGACACCACCCCTTTCCAAGCCGATAGCCCAAAAATAAGACCGAGAACCCAGTTGGCCAGGATGCCGATCAAGATCGCTCCTTGAACCCGCAATGCCATCAAGACCGAGATCACTAAAACACCCAAAAGAGAAAGGAGGGTCTCTGGCGATGATAAATTGCCAAGAGCCATCAAAGTCTCAGGATGGGACACAATCACCTTCCCGTTCTTTAATCCGATCAGGATAAGAAATAGCCCTAAACCAGCCGTCGTGCCCAACTGCAAAGCTTTAGGGATGGCGGCAATAATGAGCTCCCGCAGACGGAATGCCCACAAGACAAATAGGGCAATTCCAGCAAAAAAGACGACGCCCAATGCCGTTTCCCAAGGGACTTTCTGTCCTAGACAAACAGAGTAGGTAAAATAGGCGGCCATGCTGACGCCAGGCGCCAAGGCAAAGGGATAATTGGCAATCAATGCCATGCACAAGGTTGCAAAGGCTGCGGTCAAAATGGTGGCGAACATGACGGAAGAGAAATTGAGCCCGGCCTCCTGAAGCATCAGCGGGTTCACAACGATGATGTAGGCCATCGTGGCAAATGTGGTCAGACCGCCGACTAATTCCTGACGAAGGGACGTACGGCGCGCCGAAAGATGGAACTTCCTTTCAATCCAATGGAGCATCAAATTTTCCCGGTACCCAATTTATCTATAATGGTCTCTAAATTGGAAGTGTTTGCTTTTTGAGCCATTTTGTCAAATTTTATAATCAATACGAATAAAACACTAATCACACAAATACAAAATCAAAATTAATAAGAAACTATAACAATATAAAAAGCTCTCGTTGAATTAAACTTCGAAATGATTTATTTTGTTTAAAATTTTCATTCATTTTATGGCAACAACATTCAACACATCGATTTTAGATTCTTACGATTCTCTAAGAGGTTATTTCCATTCTTCTCCTGCAATCAACCAAGTTTTGAGAGGAAACAACAGCCTTGATTACAAGGTCTTTACTCCGCAAAACCCAAATCTTGCAGGCATATGGGAAGTTTGCCAAATTATTACAGAACCTTTTCGATGGCTAATCGCGTTTGTGCTCAAACAAATCAGCGCACAGCTTGTTTCCCATTTCGGAAAATGTGAAACAGCACAACAGATAAAAATGGCCTCCAAATATGTAACGGCTGGATTTAACCTGTTATCGGATACTCCTACCAAAATTTTTCTTCTACAAAAGACAAGGAACAGGAGCAATGATCATGGGATTGTCAGCGATACTCCGCCTATCCCAATTCATCAAATTTTGGACCCTCGAGTTCGAAATAGGACCTATAACCTGATCCAGAATGAAATCATCTTTTCATATCCTGATGGAATCTGCCGAGGAATTTCTGATTGGTTTCTCTTCATCTACCTCAAAACTAAGGATCAGTTCACCGATCATCGAAGCCACATGGCAGCCTTAGGCAAACTTTTTTCTAAAGGCGGAGATGCTGAACCCACTTTACTCCAAAGCCTTTACCTAAAGAATGGTAAAATCCTCGATTTGAAGATAGGAATGCAAACTGGTCGTCCATCCGGAACGTATGGAGCTCCGATTACAGACCAAGTATTCTGCGATTGGAAAAACTCCTCGGAAGCAATGATCCAAGAGATTGGAAATCTGCCTGCTGGAAGCTATCAATTATGCATTCCATTTCATCAGATGACATATGTTAAAATTAATGATCAGCTAGGTTTTTTGTTAGATCCTAATGAAGGCGTCTTAGAAATAAATGGGGAAGGGCTTGCTGAAACCCTTTACTCTCTTATTTTGGATAAATCGGAAAAATGTATTGAAACAGCAATTTATATCGGAAAATTTCGCTATCTGATCGAAGCTGTTCCAAGTTTATCTACACTTTCCACTGAATCCTTTATCAGTTTAATTAAAGAGCTTCGAGCTACTTCTCTTCACGTCAAATTTTTTCCAGTCGAAATGAGAACTCCGGCAGAAATCAATTCATGACAGGTTCATGGTTATTTAATGATGAGGGTCATCATCCATTCGCGGCGGTATCCTAAGTGGGCGGAAAGCAGGACGCCGAGCTCTTTTTCAATTTCAGGAAGCAGCACTTCTCTTGCCATTAATTCAGTTTGAGGCATTTCAGCAACGACCTCAATCTGTTCGTACCCGCGCAAGATCACCTCGGTCTTGAGCTCGTTTTCAGGAAACCGCTCTTTCCAATAGTCTTGGACCAATCCCTCGATCAGCTTAGGTTCGACAATGACATCTCCCCCATCCATCCGTATCCGGAAGTAGGCGCCGCGGTGCATGACATAAAAACCGATGCACAGAAGCAGTGCGCAGACAATGGTGACATATCCTAAAAAACTGAGGTTGACAGCTTGGTCCATGATCAAGTTAGCAATCGACATCCTCAGATGGGGAGTATAATGCAGGCCGATGAACAGCCCGCCTAACAGAAATAAGGCAACGACAAATATGAACTGTACTGCAGAAAACAGCAAATTGCCCTTGCGCATAGGTTTAAAAGTCCTCACCGTATCGTTCTGCAGATTGAGCTGTCGCATGGATCCGCTTTGCAAGCACATCCTCGAGAGCTTCTTTCGTTGCCGAAGCATCTTTGGTCGAGATCAAGTTTTTAAAGACGACATGAACTGTACCGACATGCAGCCCAGTTAATTGGCTGATCTCTTTAAAAATCTTTGTTTGGATCTCTTCCGCTTTATCGGGAATGCAAATCCCATAGGCTACGTTGACCTCGACTTTGACATTCACCGAGTGGTTTTTCTGGTCCTGCTCAACGTGGATCCCTTTAACGCTCTCCTGCCGGTCTCTGCCGAGAAGGCTATCGAACAGATTTCCTTCCAACGGCTCGATCCCATCGATCTGCGAGAGGCATTGGAGGGCGATCGACTGAAAAACCTTCGTTTCAATATCGCGGATAAATGTGGTTTCTGGAAGCTCAAGCTCCTTCGTATCGATCTCTTTTAATGGATTATGCATATTCTATTCTCCTCTACGGCTATACCCGAACAACTTCACAAGTTGGTTTTTGACAGCGTCGTCAGTCACTCAATTTGAGACCCTTCTGCATCACCCTACTTATTCAAGTTGGGCTGCTTCGACGCCAGCTACGCCTGGCTTAAATTCAGGACGACTTCTTGTCAAATTCCCAACTTTTGAAGTTGTTCGGGTATAGACCAAATTGAATGGTAACGCAATTGGTTATTCTGGAATAGGTTTTTTTCCTTGAAGGGAACCCCATTCTTTTTTACTCTTAAATATTAACACTCTATAGGAGATCACCGTGCAACAAATTATTATGCTGATCATCAGCACAATTATGGGAGCGATCTGCTACCGCTACGCGAAACTGCGGGGGCGCAATCCTTATACCTGGTTTGGAATCGGCCTGCTTTTCGGCATTTTCGCTCTGATCGCCCTATTCGTCATGCCGCCATTGAACCGGCCTCGCGGAGCAAGAAAAAGAAAAGGCCCGGCAGCGGAGCCGGTCCCAGTCATCATTAAAAATAATTTGGAGACGATCGACCCCTCCCATTCCTACAAGTTATGGTACTACCTCGATCCAGAAAACCAGCAGTTCGGCCCTATGAGCATCGATGCGCTGACCAACGCTTGGCGCGACGGCAAGGTCAACGGGACAACTTATGTCTGGAATGAGGTCATGGAAAATTGGAAGCGGTTCGAAGAGGTCCTGAAGCCTCCCTTTCAACCGACTTAAAGAACAATCGGAATCTCTGTTAAAAGCAAAAAGGCCATGTTTTCACATGGCCTTTTTGCAATTGCCTCTTTTAAAACAAAGCGGATTACCAGCTCGACTTGACGACGCCTGGGATCATTCCGCTATTTGCCATCTCGCGGAAGCAGAGACGGGAAAGCTTAAATTTCTTCAACACTCCGCGCGCACGGCCTGTGAATTGGCAACGGCTGCGAAGGCGCACTGGAGAGGAGTTGCGGGGCATTTTATTGAGAGCCATTTTGGCGGTTTGACGCTCCTCATCGCTCTTGTCCATGTCGAGGATGATCGATTTGAGTTGCTGACGCTTGTCCCATTTCAGTTTAACTAGGCGCTCGCGCCGCTTTTGCTTTGCAATAGAAGATTTTGTTGCCATTATGCTCTCGTTACTTTTTGCGAGCAGGACCTTTTTGTCTCTGCTTGCGGTTAGGATCAGTTTTGTTAATCACATATACGCGGCCTTGGCGGCGTACAATCTTATCACCTTTTGAAGGATCAGCTTTAATCGATGCTCTGACTT
>JAFEGF010000160.1 GCA_018240225.1 Verrucomicrobiota bacterium | reverse complement strand
CATGGGAGAGAAGTCCGATATGAAAGATCACAAAAAGAATCCAAAAAACAAAAGCTAAGGTTTGTGGACAGTTTCTTAAGCAGGTAGTGAATGGAAATGCGACGATCCTCTTTGCTAAGAAGAGCTCGCTTCCGATAGCTTATTCTGCTACCGTGTATCGAAATTGCCTTGAGAAAAGGCTGAACAGAAATCGGTGTATTGCAATAGAACGGCACCTCCTATTGTTGATGCGAATTAAATCGAATTGGCAGGGATTGCCTCCCTGCCAAGTTTTACCATTTACTTTCCCATCCTGCCATAATCTGACTGGTTCACCAAACCCAGCTCCGTTCCGTAGTACTGGTCTTGCCAGTACAGGTAAGCGCTGGAATCTGCAGGGTTCATCTGATTCATGTCGAGGACAAGGACCTTATTTAAGCTATCGACAACCGTCGGGATGTTCGGGTCTTGCGGGGTCAGCCCTTTCATGGCGACAAGAAGAGGTCCCAATAAAGCCGGCCCTTTCAACTGCGCTCCTTTAGGAGTGTTGCCCAGGATCATATCGGGCGTGTAAGGGCTGTCGCTATTGTAGATCACGTAGTTGAGCATCTTTTGACCCATCTCTTTGATCTGATCAAGGATGCCGAAGGGATCCTGGCCGCCATGGTTTTCGCACAAGTCGACATACTTGCCGGCATTCGTCAAAAAGCGGATCGAGTCCCAGCCTACAGGATGGGGGCCATTGCCGTTAGGTCCATCATTCTCATTCCAGGCCGGGTTATCAGGCAAACCTGCAGAATTCTGGTGGTTCGGATCTTGAAATTCGCTTTGCAGCACAGTCAAATAGGCCATGCTGTTGAGCACAGCTTGCTTTAAAGCGGGCGCTTGAGAAGAGATGTTAGGATCTTTCGAACTGGCCGCATAACTGTAAATCGCGCTTAATGTGGTCGGATCAAAGTAGGATGGGTTGAGGAACGTCCCTTGATTGGGATTAGATGGATCATTGGTCCACCCTCCTCCTCCCCAATTGTCATTGCAAAGGACGGGATTGTAGTCCACGCCCTGGTACTTAAACCCATGATGGGCTTGGTCGTAGGAGCTCTGAGGATGCCCTGAGATGTTGTTGTACAAAAAGGTCGCTACCATCTGGTTGATTAGGCTGCTCATTGTTGTATCTTCTGCAGCAACTTGATTAGGGAACGTGCCGAAGCAGTGGAGCGTCAAATCGCCAAATTGCGTCAATCCTTTGAGCATCAGCTGGAGGATCTGTTCATCGGCATCTGTTGCAGTGCTTAAACTGGCATTTCCAGGATCTCCTTGCGGGTAGGGAAACTGGCCGCTGGTAAAGACGGTTCCTGGAGGCTGCCCTAAATTGATGATCCAACCTGCAAGACCTGGCGTCGAGGCCCATGATGTTCCCTTGACTGTCGCTGCTTTTTGTTCCACCAGGTACAAATACCCGTTCAATGTCTGCTGAAAGAGATCCTTATCATTTGCATTATAGGCATTTTCCAGGGTGTACCAGATCGCTTCCGACGATGTCGCGCTCGGCACTCCCGACCCACCGGAATCAGAGGTGTGGCTGACAGGAAATCCCATCGACTTTGTGGGATCGGTTGGCGTAGCGGGATCGGCAAACAGCACATAGGAAACACCATTGATCTTCAGGTCGCCCTCCGTTGCAGGCTGCATGTCGGGATTGACGGGCTGAGAAGGCGATGGAAGGATTCCCGCTTTGCCGCTCCAAACAGGATTGATCAGTGATGTCTGGACCAAGTTCGCATAAGCTGTGAACAGTCCTCCGATGATATCGGTCGTCGACGGCTTCATCCCATTGACAATATTCCACACAGTCGCGCCGTCCAATCCATTTTTTTGGATGTAGGCGTTGATGTCAGACGTCAGTTTGTTTGAAGCAGCGCCTTGAGCAGTCGACCTAGCAGTTCCCGCTTCAGATTGCAATTTAGTCGCGTACGCATTCCAATCAGAATAGGGGGCTGTAGGACTTGGGAACGGGTTGGACGCAAGCCACTGGGCCAATGCATCATGAAGAGCAACCGTACCGGCATATCCGTCATCATTTGCCATCTGGGTGACAGCATTGATGATCTGCTGAGGCGTCGGCTGTGCCATCAAACACTTGCATGTGCAATCATATTGAATGGACATATAGGGTAAAAATTGGGAAGCTGCTAACGCATTTACGGCGCTAAGAGAAATTGCAAGGCTCAAACACATGGATGCTGGCTTAAGTTTCATCATTCCTCCACCCTTTAAAAAGTTTTTTCGAAACATAAAACTACAATGTTTCCGATTTCCTTACAAATAGCGCATCCCCATGCTCCTCCGGAGTCATGTACACAGTAAAAAATCCTTCTGCTTCCAACCAGCTTTGCACCTCATCGGCAACAGGGGTATTGGCATAGAAGGGCTTCTTGGAAACCTCGATTTGGATCACTTGGACCGTCTTGAGGATTTCCGGAGATGCTTTTAACATGGAAAGCTCAGATCCTTGCATGTCAAGCCATAGGAAATCAATCTTCTTGATCCCCTGCTGTTTTGCCCATTTGTCCAAAGTCGTGACGGGAACCGAAACAGGTTTGCCAAAGCCAATTTCAGGCCAGCACCAGTTATCATCGGATGGAGGCAGCAGGGAGCCTTGGGCATTGGTCTTAACAGTCGTTGCTTCAGACGTAGGCTGGCTGGGATAAAAATCTGCAGTTCCTACTCGATCTCCTAAAGCAATGGGATAAGTTTTGACATTCTTGTACTTGACCATCCGCTCTTTTAGCCCTTTGTAAACATCGGGGCTAGGTTCAAATGCAAAGACCCTCCCCTTTTTCCAAAGATGGCTGAGTCTTTTGGTATCGGAGCCCTCATGCGCACCAGCCTCCACGATAATGGGATCTTCTGGAAGAAACTGCCGGATGTAATAAAGAGATGGACGTTTTGCCCCTGCAAATTTTTCGACCCTTGGTTTCTTGTACACTTCATCGCAGTGCAACTTTTTGATAAAGACGTAGCCCTGACGCGCCAGATGCTGGCGAAAATTGGGATCCTGATAATTGTTCTCGATCGTAATGACATCGATATCGAGCTTGCTAAAATCGATCGACTTGAGGATGTCAAACTCGCCGCCTTCCGTATCGATGCTTAAAAAATCGATACGCTTGATCCCTTCCTGATCGGCAATTTCATTCAATGTCAACGTAGGAACCTCGATCTCCTCCTTTTCCCCTCCGAACTTTGCCATTTCTTTCTCGATCCGCTTCACATGGCTCGGGTCATATTTTGCGCTGAGTCCGCTAAGCATTTCACAGCGGCCCGTCAGCTTGACGAACTTCGCCACCGCTTTTTTGTCTGAGATGCATGTCTGGTAGCACACAGATTTCCTGGCCTGGATCAGCTTTTCAAATGCAGCGGGATTTGGCTCGATGCAAATCCCCTTCCAACCTAGGTCCTTTTCAAAAAAGTAGGAGTTGCTATAGGTCACTCCATCGTAAGCTCCAATATCGACAAAAACTCCATCTGTATTTTCTGGAAAGAAAGTCTCATGGACAAATTCATCCTGTGCATATTGGCTGGCATAATCTGCATGCGCATGACTAATAAACTGCAAAGAAACTAATAACAGCGACGATACGATTTTTTTAAAGGCCATAACAGCTCCAGAGTGGAAGATCGGATTGCAAATTCAAGTATGTGATGTTATGTCCAACCTTGGATTTTTTCAATCTCTTTGCTGATCGTTTCAATCGTTACAACGTATACTCTTGACGCAAGCGCTGATAGACAGCCTGGATGGAAGGAACACTCGGACTATAGGTCATTAGCGTCAGATGCGCCGTTGGAAAAAGCGTTGCATCGACAGGATCCCTGACGACGATAAGGATAAAGGGCTTACCAGTCTCAAGCAAAGATCGGATCAGCGCTTCCTGCTGCGGGTTTTTCCAGGCGTTGTACGAGAAGACCAGCAACACTTCCGATTCTCTTGCAAACTCTTGAACCGCTCCTGCCTCGCTTTCAGATGGGTTTAGCCCGTCGACAAACCGCGCTATAGTAGAATGACTGATCATCAGTAGAGGGGTCTTATCGATATTTTCCTTCAACAATAGCGGCGACACCACACAAACTTTTTGATCAAAAAGACCTTTAAGACAGGAAGGCTCAACGGAAATGACCCGAAGCGCCAGCGAAGCCGCCCTCATCGCCAGCTCCTGATGGGCAGGCGTGCATACCGCTTCGCTAAGGCCACCTAATTCCACGCTCGGCAAAAGCGAATCGATGCGGCGCTCTTTCAACTTTAGGACTTTCTCGACATTGCGATCTAATAGCTCCATGGAAATTCGACCTAAACGGACAGCATCGACAATATACTGGTGGATCCTGAGGATGTCTTCTGGACCAAGTTCCTTTTCCACAGTTCCGACAAGCGCTTTGCCGCCGAACAATAATATGGTACATCCTGCCTCCAATGCCCGCACTGCAACCTCTTCGATGCTAAGATCCCCTTTGAGGACACCCTTCATGACCAACGAGTCGGTCATGACTACGCCGTCAAAACCAACGACATCCCTTAAGTAGTCCATGGATTTTTTAGAAACTGTGGAACAATATTCTGCATCGAGAGCTGGAACGAGACTATGGGCCGACATGATACCATCGGTTAACGGAGCTAACTCAGCAAATGGGCGCATGTGGACTTCCCTTAACACTTCTAACGGCTTGGAGCAAATGGGCTGGTCCAAATGGGAGTCCACTTCTGAATCGCAAAGCGCTACCCAATGTTTTAATACGGTCATGACACCCGTCTTTTGATACCCTTGTAAAGTTCTTCTTCCATGATCCGTCACCGTTTGCGGTTGATCTCCATAAGACCGGATCCCAATAGCATTGCGCGGATTGCTATTGACATCGACAACGGGAGCAAGGTTCATATTCACGCCGACGGCGCGAAGCTCTTTACCCATTGCCAATGCCACATCCTCGACTAGATCTAGGTCGTTTGTCTGGCCTAACGCCCCGTTTCCTGGAAACTCTGTAAAACCGCTTTTGAACCTCGCAACGATCCCCCCTTCTTGATCGCCTGCAATCAACAGAGGGATCGGATTTGGGTTGTGCATTGTCAACTCTTGCAGGCCGCAGCTCAATGTATGCACTTGTTGAGGAGAGCTCAGACCATTCGACCAATTGTAGTAGATAATTCCACCAATCTTTGCACCTTGAACAAGCGTTTCAGCCTCTTTATTGGCAGCTTCTCCATGAAAATGGGCTATGAAAAGCTGTCCGACTTTTTCTTCGACAGACATTACCTTAAGCAGATCAGCAACCGGACGAAGAGAACAATGTGCGCCTGCCGAACTTGCAATAACCGATCCTACAGCCATGGTTCAACTCCCTAACATTGAAAATTAGGGAGGCATGATACGTAAAAAAAACAATGATTGTAAATTAAAGATAGGAAAACGGCGAAACCGTCTTTGAGATCTTTCTCTTTTGCAGCTAAAAACTATTTCTCTTCAGCCTCTTCTTGGACTAAGTACCTCTTAAAAGATCCCTCTTGCCATCTGTGATAAGTGCAAGGAGTCCCTGC
>JAFEGF010000159.1 GCA_018240225.1 Verrucomicrobiota bacterium | reverse complement strand
GAGCACAACGTCGTCGTGATCGATCAGGACCCTTCCGCCCTGGAAAAAGTCGCCCAGAACGCCGACGTCGCCACACGGCTTGGCTCGGGAACAGATTGGCAGCTCCTCGAAGAGCTGCTCGACCTATCGCCGCAGCTGTTCATCGCGCTGAGCAGCAGCGACGAGACCAATTTGGTCGCCTGCTCCCTAGCTAAAAATCTTGGCTATCCCAAAACCGTCGCTAGAGTGCACCACCCTTCGTTCCTAAATCGTTCGCGGCTTGATTTTTCCCGTCTGTTCTTCGTCGACCATTTTATTGGAACAGAGATGATCTTGGCCTACGATATTTTCAAGTGCGTGATGAACCCGGGCAACGTCGCCGTCGAAAATTTTGCGCACGGAGCGGTACAGATGCGCTCAATTGTAATTCCGGAGCAGTGGCAGCAAGCCAACCATTCGATCGCAACTTTGAAACTTCCTGAAAATTTGCTCGTCGGGCTTATTGAACGCAAAGCCCCTCCTGGTGAAAGCCCTATGAATCCCCAAAGGATCATTTTTCCACGTGGCAACGATCTGTTGATGACAGGAGATGAAGTCACCCTCATCGGCGAATGGAAAGTCATGAACCAGCTGCATGAACTGTTCGGAACGCCATCGAAAGAGATCCGCTCCGTTATTGTGGCTGGAGGATCTCCAGTGGCGTTGCAAGTCTGCCGCATCCTTGCAGAAGAAGGGATTCAAACACGGCTGATCGAGCCCGATCAAGGCAGATGCCGTTTTCTAGCTGAGCACCTTCCACGCACAACAGTACTCAATCAAGACCCGACCGATTACCCCTTTTTGATTGCGGAGCAAGTGCACCTTGCTGATGCATTTGTAGCTTGCACCGATTTGAACGAGAAAAACATCTTGGCCGCAGAACTTGCCAAACAAGCAGGCTGTTCTGAAGTGATCGCCCTTGTCTCGGACGCAAGTTATGCCCCATTGCTCAGACGTTTGGGAATTTTCTATACAGTCTCGGAGAAGGTCAGCGTTGCAAACCGAATTTTGGCGATCATTAATGAAGACTCGGTCATTTCCGTCGCATCCCTTTATGACAACCGGGCAAAAATCATGGAGGTCAAAGTCTCCTCCGATTCCCAAATCGTCGGGATCCCGATTGCCGATTTGAGCTCTTATCTTCCAGATGACTTTCTCATCGCTTTGATTGAAAACCGAGGACGGATCATGATTGCCAAAGGCAACCACATCTTGGCCCCTGGCGATACGGTGATCGTGATCTGCCATCCTAAACATGCCGACCATCTTGAAAAGATATTCTGAGGAATAAATGCTCTACCGGGAAATTTTTCGGTTCTTAGGACGCTACCTCACCTACTTCACCCTCATCCTGCTCCTTCCACTTGCCGTTGCTGTCTTTTACGAGTTTTTTCAAGACCCGGCAAACCATCCGCAATTGCACAGCTCGTTTGCTTTTGGGGCGACGATGGCAGTCTCTTTAGCGCTAGCCTCGACCTTTTTGTATTTCGGAAAAAACGCCACAGGCAATTTCCATCGGCGAGAAAGCATCTTTATGGTCGCGCTGATCTGGATCATCACGGCAGGGATCAGCGCGCTTCCTTTTCTTTTTTCCGGAACGCTGCAGAACCCCGTCGACGCCTTTTTCGAAGCGATGTCCGGATTAACGACGACAGGCTCCACGATCTTCCATCCCAAAGCGTTTGATCCTGAAACGGGAAAAGAGCTTTTATTGTCGATCCAAAGCCGCACAGATGCAAAGACCGTCTACTCCTTTTTCGGAACGATCCAACCTGTCATCGATCCGGCTACAGGAAATGTCATTGCAACGGGAGTGGAGGCGGTCGGGAAAGCCCTTCTGTTCTGGAGAAGTTTTCTCCAGTGGCTTGGCGGCATGGGAATTGTCGTCCTGTTCATTACGATCCTGCCTGCATTGTCGATGGGCGGAAGGTTTCTATTCGAAGCGGAAATGCCCGGGCCTAATAAAGATGCGATGACGCCGCGGATCAAAGAGACTGCCAGCCTCTTATGGAAGATTTATCTTGGGCTGACAGCAGCCCAGATCATCCTCCTGCTTCTGACCAACCCATCTCTTCCTTTTTTTGATGCGCTCACCCTCACTTTTTCCACGATCTCAACAGGCGGCTTCAGCATCCATAACGATGGCCTGACCTCCTACCACAGCATCAGTTTAGAATGGATCGTTGTGATCTTCATGGTGCTCGGCAGCATTAACTTTTCCCTGTACTTCCATTGCCTGCGCGGCAAGATCTACCGGATCTATGAACCTGAGTTTTTTACTTTTCTTTTCAGCCTCCTTTTTAGCTCTCTGCTTATGACTTGGGTCTTATGGGAATCCCCCAAAATCCTCTTTAAAGCAGGAGAAGGGATCTTCACCTTAACAGAAGCTCTGCGCTATGGGACCTTTCAAGCGATCTCTTCCCAGACATCGACAGGCTTTGCAATCGCGAACTACGACCTCTGGCCCTCTGCTTGCCAAGTCTTGATGCTCATCCTCCTCTTTGTCGGCGGAATGTCGGGCTCGACTGCAGGGGGCATTAAAATCGCAAGGCACTGCATTTTGTTCCGCGTCATTACCCATAAGATCGAATCGATCTTCCGCCCTCACGCTGTGAGATGTTTAAAAATCGGAAACAGGGAGATATCGGACCGGACGGCGATCACTGTCCAGGTCTTCTTTGCAATCCTGATCATCTTTGCTGTAATCGGAACATTTCTTCTCGTTATCGACGGCATCGATCCCCAGACAGCCATGGGACTGATCGCCAGCATGATCAACAACGCAGGCGTTTCCTTCAATGGCGCAGGCCCTACTGAATCGTGCGCGTTCCTTTCCAACTTTTCCAAAGTCGTCAGCATCATCTGGATGATGTTCGGCCGCCTTGAGTTCTTCGTCCTCCTCGTCCTTCTGGTCCCTGCATTCTGGAGGGAAAAGTGAGCAAGCAAGACAACGGGATTAACTGGGAAGAGCAGTGGAAGAACTTTTCGCCTGCATTTTACGATGGCGCTTCCCATATCGACTTATCCCCTTACGATCCTCAGTGTCCAAAAGAGCTTCTATTAAAGGCTGGAGGAGGATTCGGCGACCTTTCCCATCCGACAACACGCCTCTGTTTAAAGCTGATGGCCCCTTTTGTCAAAGGAGCTGCGATTGTGGATATCGGCTGCGGCAGCGGCATCTTGATGCTTTCCGGACTATTAATGGGAGCCCGCCACGCCATCGGCATTGACATCGAAGAAGATGCGCTCGAGCATGCAGCGGCAAACGCCAAGCTGAACCATCTTGCTAAAAAGGTTGTTTTTACCAAAAAGATCGAACGCAAGCACTTGGGAGAAAATCTTCTTTTCCTCATGAACATGATCTCTTCGGAACAGAAAATGGCATGGGAAGAACAAAAGCCCTTGCATAGCCAAAAGGCGGTCTTGGTCACCTCAGGCATTTTAACAGAGCAGAGAGGTCCCTATTTGAACTGGGCTGAGCGTCAGGGATGGAAAACGGTAACAGAAGCCTCAGAAGAGGGATGGTCGGGCTTTGTCTTTATACAAGAGGGCTCTTCGCCCTCTTGAAGCTTAAAGCCGTTAAGCTGGCAGGCTGAACTTACCTTGAGAATCCAGGAGCCCTTTCAATAGGCGGCCTTCCGGCAGGATCTGGATCAGCTTCTCAATGGAAGGATTAAAAATTTCTTTTACCCTTTCAGCGGTCGCTTCGTCTTTGCCATGGGCAAACCGCTCCTGCAGTACAAGCAGGTTATTAATAATTTTTTCAATCTTTGGCAAACCTTGCGGATTGCGGGCCTGCACTCTGAAATATTGATCGTTTTCTGTGACATAATTTTGCACAAATTGGTTAATGTTTTGGGCAACTTGTTGATAATCATATTTTTGCGCAGAGTACTCTTCATCATTAGAAAAGAGGCTGCACAACTGCTCAACAACTCTATCTAGCCAGCTGACAACATCGAAGTCTTTTGAAATGAACTGAGCCTTCGGATCGAGGGCTGCCAGCGCATCAAAATTTTTGTAGAAAACGTCTGAATTTAATGTGGTCATATTATCACCTTATTATTAATTAAATCCACCGGCAACAAACATTATAACAATATTAAATAAAACCGACAACACAATTAATTGATTGCCAAACGCGACAAAAAAAGATAAAATACAACGGCCGGGATAATAGATTTAATAACATTTTATAATAAAATTAAAATATGAATGCAATTATTTCTGATTGCAATTTTTCCTTGTTGACCCAAGGGAAAATTGACTTGGACAACTATGTTGTCACCGATTCCCTTTCTACGATCCATCGGTGGAACTTACTAGGCCGCCTCTATCATAGCTCAGAGTTGAACAGCGCACGCATTTGCGCCAATATCGAGGCTGCATTCCAACAAAAAGGGCCTCTCCCCTTAACGGAAAAAGAGCGTTCCTGCGCGACCGAAAATCTCAAAAAATTACTTACAAAGTTCTGCAAGACGAAGGATCCAATTAAAGAAAAAGCTTGTCAAGAGGTCCTGGAAAGAGTGATCAGCTCTCTAAACCCTAGGGAAGCTCTCCCCTCTTCCGTCATTGAGCAAGCACCTGCGGACTCTCCTGTCCCTCAACATGGGAATGCACAGCCGGTTCCCACTCGATTGATGCCTCCCTTGGTTGAACTCCGCTATCAACAACGATACCATTACCAACTCGATCAACGCCCTCGCTGCGTCGACCATTTTGGGAGCTCCAACTTGGATGCCGTGATCGACTCCCACCCATCCCTAGCTGAACCCGCTTCCACGGAGCGCGCAGGGCAATTCCTCTTCCTTTGCAACTACCGAAAAGACAAGATTGCGAGCTTTAATGAAGCGTTCTTAAGACAGATCTCCCTTTATTTTAATGAGCCTGCCAAGGTCTTAGAAGCAGCATTCGATATCCCTTTTTCCCAAGTCACAGCACTTACAATGGAACTGAAGGAAGGAAAAGCTGAGTTTACCCATGACCAGATGTATAACATCTTTCAGGTGATCTCACGCCCTGAGCAAGTACATAAGAACTACGATGAAGTCCATGAGGACTTTTTACCTTTTCTTAAGACAGACGCTAAGTATCAAAAAGAAAAAGCGATGCAGCTGCAGCTCCTCTCTTTGCGCAACAACAAGGTTTTTGAAGAACAAAGAAAACCTTCGCCAACTGTTGTCCGCGTTGAAGAATCTCCAGTTCAAGAGAAAAGCACTGCTCCGATCCCTGAAAAAAAGCTCTCCTTTACGGATATTCAACGGTTCTTTAATGGGCTTTTAGCGTAGTTCTACAAAAAACCCCCGCATTTCTTCTGCGGGGCTTTCAAATCCGTTAACAGTCTCTTAAGCCATTGGCTTTCAATCTTTAAATATCACTATTAGCTCTAACCTTTGTCAAGACAGCCCCTTCATTCAATTCGTAACAATCCAAAAAAACACACTTATTATTTATAAATTATTAATTATTGACAATTATAGTTAAAATTTAATACAATCTTGATTAATTTATAATTTATATAATAAAACTGGGGAATAGTAATGGCTATTACAACTATAAATAGA
>JAFEGF010000015.1 GCA_018240225.1 Verrucomicrobiota bacterium | reverse complement strand
CAAGAAGAGGAGGTCTTTATCAATGCCTTCATGGAGGCTTACAAGGATTTTTCCAATGAGCAGCTCGGCATTACCGACAAATACACATTCTTAAAAAATGCATTTCAGGATGTTGTTGAGGACCATGAAAAAGGCGATGGCCATCTGCTCTCTGCGAAATTAGATGGAAAAGTGATCGGATTTGCCGGATTTAAAGATACCGAGCAGCAGAATGAGGTCTACATCAGCCAGCTAGCTGTCGATCCCCGCTATTGGCAGCTCGGGGTGGGCAAAGAACTTGTTTTCTCCATCTTTACAATCAAAAAAGATACAGATCGTCTCGTCGTTATCCCAAGAAGGATCAATGAAGTGGCAAGACAGTTTTATGTCCATTTAGGATTCACCGTTTCAGAATACATGCATCCGGGCTACAACCCTCAAAAATACGTCGGGTACGAGTGGAGTAAAGATGTTAGATAGTTTCTCCTTTTCCCGTCTTTTCCTCTAGAAAAAGTGATTAGATAAGAGTCTGTTCTAATTCAGAGAATGTCCCTAAGTCATTGCATGCTAATACTCCAATCACTTAATCAAACACCTCAAAAGAAATTATTTTAACAATAACAAAATAAAATATCGTGATATAATAATCACATTCAAAACAAATGTTAATTTTATTAAATTAAAACAAAGATTCAACAATGTCATCCCATATTACTCAGCTTTCCATTCAAAAATATAGCATCGATCAATCCTTGCCGTCCTCATCCTATCAGACAACAATACCCTCTCCTTGCGGCACTTTTCCTTTTGCTTCAAATCTCCAATCCGTTTTCAAATCAGGAAATGTATTTTCCATGGCCATTCCTCTGTCTCAAAACAAGGACTCCATTTTTCGCAAACTCATCAAAGCTCATTTACAGATGACTGCCTTCATCCAAGCATTAAGCCAATTTGATACATTAAAGGCGCAAGCCCTATTCCAAATGCTTCCCAATGACTGCAAGCAACAGCACCTAGCGGCAGTTCTGAAAAAAGAGCACTATCATTCCCACCTTGGTTCAGAGGCATCCGATGAGAATATTGATGAAGCATGGATAATGAGAAATATCTTTGTTTTGCAAGAGCCGTGTCCACAGCTCATCGCTAAAAAAGGAAATAGCTTAAGCGAGCAACTGTTATACGATTTAGAGAATAAGATTAAGGTCCATTTTTTCACTGAAAGCCTGAAGCGATTGACAGCTCTATCAGAGCAATTGAATCTAGGGCAATCGGCGCGCGAAAGACAGCTTCAGCATCTCAAGCTTCTTCCTAAGGTCTTAAAATGGGAAATGCAAAAAGACCTCGAAATCAGTTCTCGCAGGATGAACCTCGACCTTAAGCCGGGAAAAACCTTGCTTCTCGAAGAACCCACGGTATTGCTTTCGTTCAAGCACCCCGATACGGATGAATTCATTATCGATACCTATATTCGCCTCTGCAAACAACAACTTGCTATTCTTACAGCGACGATAGAACCTCCTACAAGATCACCGGAAGCTCATAAAACTCACCCTAAACTATATGAACTGCGAGGCGCCCAATATCTAGAAGGGCAAACAACGTTCTGCGTCTATGCGCCCAACGCAAAAGAGGTGGCCGTTGTGTTGACCGCCTTCGGGAACGTGGAGCAGAAGTTGCCAATGGAGAAAGGTTCTGACGGAGTTTGGAAAGCCGTTACAGATGCTGCTCCTCCAGGAAGAAGCTACCTTTACGAAGTAATCGATGTTAATGGCCATACGATGCTTCGTATGGACCCGTTCAGTTTCACTTCCATGGAAATCCAAGAGGTAGGCCAGTTTCAATCTGTGGTCACTGATCCCAATTCCTTTCATTGGAATGATGCTGATTGGATTGCTGAAAGAAAATCAATCGATCCTAAAAAACGGCCTCTTTCAATTTACGAGCTGCAGCTCAAATCCTGGAAAAAAGATCATGCCAGTCCCTTCAACTTAAAAAAACTTGCTTCCGATGTTATCGAACACTGCAAACTAATGAACCATACTCACATTGAACTCTATGGGCTTATGGAGCACTACCACCCTCAGGCGGGCGGGTATCAAGTTTCCAATTTCTTTGCTCCCTTTCATGGTAATGGCTCCTCCAATGATCTAAAGTACTTTATCGATAAGCTGCATGAAAATCGTATCGGAGTCATCTTGGACTGGATCCCCACTCACTTTCATCACTTCCATCAGTCAAGAGAGTATTCTGGATCCATCCATGAGTTTGATGGGACTAATTTGTTTGCCGCCGAACCGTCCGATTGGGGAACTTTATATCTCGATTATAGCAAAGAAGAAACATGCCGCTTGATGGAAGCCAGCGCTCTGTATTTTCTCGATCATCTCCATTTCGATGGACTGCGAGTTGATGCGGTCAGTCGGCTAGTTCGCCGCAATGGTCAAAACATACCTCACGGCATTCAATTCCTCCAACAACTCAACAATACGGTCCATGATAACTATCCAGGAGTTCTCATGATCGCTGAAGAGACCGACGGTTTTCCTGGAGTGACACAAACTACAGGGAAAGGAGGGTTGGGATTCGATTTGAAATGGAACGTCGGATGGAGTTACGATTCCAGGGAATTCCTCAAGACATCCTATTCTAAACGTTCGACTGAATGGGACCATAAAATCATACGGCTTCTGCATGAAGCAGCTTTTGGCGAGGAAATGATCTCCACCCATTCGCATGACGAATCTGATGCTGGAGATCACAATGACTCGAAAACGTTATGGAGCTGTGTTTCCCACTTATCCAGCGATGATGAGAGGTTTGCGAATTTACGGAATTTCTTCAGCTGGCAAATGCTTGGACCTGGGCGAGGCAAACTCATCCACATGGGAGATGAAAATGTTCAACCTGAGTCGGCCTATAGTCGATTTTCATCCCTCCGATCGGCCGTGGACTGGACATTAATTGATCGTAGACCAGCTCATGCAGGCGTACAAAAATGCATCAGCGATTTGAACAAATTGTATCTTTACTTACCGCAATTATCGGAAAATGGAGAAGAAAACTTCCGTTTGATCTACCAATTCAAACAGAATCTCATCGTCGGTTATCAACGCAGATCGCCAGGAAGACCGGATATCACTGTCATTCATAATTTTTCTAATCAAAGTTTTGAAAGATATGACATTCACAATGTCCCCTTTACAGGTTCAAAGAAGATCCATGAAATTTTTAATTCGAACCAGATAGAGTATGGCGGATCTGGCAATTGTCTCAATCGAGACATCCAGCTCATACCAACAGCAGGAAATCCCACAATGACGTTGGCAATACCTGCAAATTCCACAATCGTTCTTCAAGAAGATTAATTGATGCAATCTTCTTTGGGAAAAAGAAAACGATTTACGATGCCGTTGAATTAACGGCTGAAACTGCGGGGACAGCTTCCGTATGGGTGATCGCTTTGAATTGCCTGCCAAGGGCAACAACGGAGAAGATCCAGGCGATCAGGACTGCAAATAGGATCGCGGCGACATAAGGGGTTGAAAGGGCCACGCTTCCCAGAAGGATGATAAATCCTTGATAGGCCAGCGAGGATCCCGATTTTCCAATTCCGGCCCCAAGGCCATCAATTGCAGACTTTCCTTTCAATTTGGACTCAGGGCTTAACGGCAAGAAAGCAAGCTCTTTTGTCGCGTCAAAGACAGAATACTTGCAGGCTTTGCTCATGCAGTTTTGAATCGAGCCGCAATATACGGTCATGGCAAACGGGGTCATCCCAAATAGAGTCGAGGAAATCGAAAAAAGGGCGTCTCCGGTAAACATAAAGGAGAAGAAACCGATCGCAAGCGTTGTCATGATCGCTGGCGTCAGGATTGCCGTGAACGTCCAACCAAGGCGCGTGACCATGAGCGAGAATAGAACGCCGCCGATCGTTGCCAGGATTCCGATGCCCACCGTGATCTTGTTCATATGCTCAAGCATATCGTTGGGATCGGCAAAAAATCTCTTTAACTGCTCTTTCCAAAGCACATCGGTCAAATTAATCGAGATATTGTAACCAAGGACAATGATGGCAAGGGGCACAAGGTATTTGGACCGGGCGATATACTTGATGCTCTCTCGGAGGGAAAGGCGTACTTTTTCTTTAGGCTGCTCATCCTCGTGATGCTCGATGTCGACTTTTTCCTCCGGAAGGACTTTTCGACAGATCCAGTAGTACAGCCCCATTGCGCTGACCCCAAGAAAGGTCACTAGAAGGATCAATTGGCAAATGGTCTGGGACCAGTGGTCGCCAGAGGAAGAAAGGAACGGAAAAGAAATTCCTTGAGAAAATGTGATGGCGAGCGTTCCTCCGAGGATCGGGGCGACGTTGGACCCAATGTTCAAAAGACCATAGGTCCTCTTGGCCTCACCCACCTTGGTCACATCGTTGGTAAATCCCCAATAGAGGACGGCAAGCACAAGAACAGCCCATAGCTCAGAAATCACATAGAATGAAGTGAAGGACCAATTGCGGACAAGGGCGATCATCCCTTTAAATCCTTTTGGGAGCACCGACGCTAACATGTCCCCTACGCTGTTCAAGTGAAGCTTGTCGCTATTGGGGTACAAAACAAAGGCGAAAAGGAGGAAATAAGCCAGAAAACACGAGATTAAAATATAGAAGACCGTCTCTTTCTTAAACCAGCGTCTCAGCCTTGTGTAAAACCAAGTGGAAATGAAAGCAGCTGGAAGCATCCCCCATACTTTGATAAATGGGATGACCTCGGCTCCAGAGTTCTTCGCAGTTAGGATAATGGTGTCTTTAAGATTTCGCAGAACGCTATAGCAGACGCAAAGCAAAAATAGGAGAATAAGCATCGAAACAACTTTTTTGACCTCTGATCGATGAACAGGCCAAAATAGGGACCTAAAAATGCCGAATTGGTGCTTGTTTTTCTGCGTCATATCCTTTTACACAAATGCCCAATTATATACTGCAATCGAGGATTTATACCAAGCGCTTTTTTTTACGACCTTTCTTCCGACGAAGCGTCGCATAGCGACAATTAAATTCTTTATTTTCTTAAAAATCGATCCTCTTCTTGCAGTGCTTCGTAGAACTCTATCTTTCCCATCAAAATTAATTTGAGAAAATAAGTAGAAAAAAAAGAAGCATATCTTCTATGTCATAACAAATAATGACCTAAAAGAAACAGTTGCAAAACTGCCTCTAAAACCAAATTAGCGGGTCATTCCAGAATCTAGGAGAAGCCATGTCTTCACAAACTTCTAACCTGAAAAAAATACAAAGATGGGTCCGCCATATCATCGTTCCTTTCTTGCTTATTACATGCTGCCCTCCAATCGTTATGCTGGTTTGGTACACAAACGTGCACTTGGATGGCTCTATCCACAAGTTACTCGCATTGTTTTCTCAGGAAGGGGTCTTTCAAACAATCTATACGATTTGGGCTCCTCTCTTTTTTGGAACAAAGACTGCATGGAAAATCCTGGCTGCATTTGCTGGCGCTGAGCTTATTTTAATGAAATTACTGCCAGGAAGAAAATTCACCGGCCCAGTTACTCCAAAGGGAAATATCCCCGTCTATAAAGCAAACGGGGTTTCAGCGTTCATCTCAACGCTAGTCCTATTTTATATCTCTTCCTATCAGCTTAAGCTCTTCTCGCCTACGATCATTTACGACAACTTCGGCGCGTTGCTTGGAGCCTTGAACTTCTTTAGTTTGTTGTTTTGCCTCTTTTTATACGTCAAAGGGCGTTACAAGCCATCGTCAACAGACTCTGGGACGACAGGCCATGTCGTTTTCGACTACTTTTGGGGAATGGAACTTTATCCCCGCATTTTTGGGTGGGACGTCAAAATGTTCACTAACTGCCGATTTGGGATGATGGGATGGGGATTGATCCTCATGTCATATGCCGCAAAGCAGTCCGAGGTCTACGGTTTGACCAATGCAATGGTCATCGCAGTCGCCCTGCAGCTCTTCTATATCGCTAAATTTTTCTGGTGGGAAACAGGATATTTGCGTTCGATGGACATCATGTACGACCGAGCTGGGTTCTGCATCTGCTGGGGATGCATGGTATGGCTGCCTTGCATTTACACATCGCCAACTCTTTATCTTGTCAACCATCCGCACCAACTCAGCACATGGGTTGCACTGTTAATCTTTGCTGTTGGAGCTTCTTGCATCTTCATCAATTACTTGGCAGATAGGCAGCGTCAATATGTCCGGTTGAAAAATGGAGATTGCACTGTCTGGCGCAAGCAGCCAGAGCTGATCTTTGCCAACTACAAGACAGAATGGGGCGAAGACAAGCAAAGCCTGCTGCTCGTATCGGGCTGGTGGGGAATCTCCCGCCACTTCCATTATATTCCAGAAGTATTGGGTGCGTTCTGCTGGAGCGTCCCTGCACTCTTCGGCAGCGCGCTGCCCTACTTCTATTTGGTCTTCTTGATCCTTTTGCTGATCGACCGCGCCTTCCGTCAAGAAAGACGATGCGCGAACAAGTACGGCAAAGACTGGGAAAAGTACTGCGAACGTGTCCCATTCCGTCTGATTCCGTTTATCTACTAACCGTTTGACCTAGGAGGCGTATTAATACGCCTTCTGAGACTTTGCAGCAGCTGATGTGACAATCGCAACCGATGCGCTTGTCCCTAGCCGGTTAGCTCCGCATAAGACCATCGCCTGCGCTGTTTGCCAATCTCGGATCCCGCCTGCAGCCTTGACGCCGATATCAGGCCCAACATGTTTTCTCATTAGGGCGACATCCTCTTGAGTTGCGCCCGAAGGTCCGAATCCCGTCGCCGTTTTGACAAAGCGGGCTCCCGCTTCTTCTGCTAAACGGCAAGCTGCTATCTTCTCTTCCATTGAAAGAAGCCCGTTTTCGAAAATCACCTTCACGGCTCGCTGCCTGGCAGCTTCCACGACTTGGGCAATCTCCTCTTTAACGGCAAAATGGCCGCCTGATTTAAGCTTGGAGATCTGAAGGACCATGTCGATCTCGTCGGCGCCTTCCTCCAAGGCCATCTGCGTTTCGATAACCTTTAAAAGGGGAAGATTCGCTCCAAGCGGAAATCCGATGACTGTTGCGACAAGAGGATCCTTTCCGCCGATCCTTTTTTTAGCATGGGCAATCCAAATGGGTTGGACACAAACAGATTTGAACCCGTACTGCACAGCTTCGTCGCAGAGTTGATCGATCATGTTGCCTTGAGCATCGGGTTTGAGCAAAGTATGGTCGATCCTGGAGGCTAGTTCTGCATCAAAAGTCATTATTGTTCTCCTTTTGGGACCAATCCAACTAAGCGGACAGGAGACTCGGCCCCAAAGCGAATATTCATAGGAAAGTTAATCACATAAGCGCCGACAGGGGGCATTCGGTCTAGATTGGCAACATTTTCAAGAATGTACTTCCTTTTGCCGAGGAGTAGATGGTGGACGGGAAATTGACTCCCCTGAGGATCAGGCGAAAGGGTGTCGATGCCGATCCCAACAACGTTCCTTTCTAATAACAGTTCAGCAGCATCTTTTGATAGAGTGGGAAAATGCATCTGCCCGCTTTTATCCAGATTCCGATACTGATCAGGCTTCGACCAAAAAGCAGCCCAGCCGGTATGCGCAAAGAACAGGCTTGCTTCCGGAGTTTTTCCAAACTTCTTTTCAAACTCTAGGATCTCCTTGGAAGTGACGACAAGATCTCTCGAACGTCGGCTCGAGAGATCGAGAACGGTGCAAGGAACGATCAAGGTCTCTAAAGGGATATCTCCAATATTGTCCGCATCGGGGATGAAATGGGATGGAGCGTCCATATGGGTCCCAACACCAGCATGGCACTTGTAGGCAAGGACGCGCAGCCCTTGATCGTAGTCCATTTTGATCTCAGATCGAAAACCGCAGCTCCCATTCCATGTTGGCGCGTGCTCATCCAATGGATGTGTTAAATCAATGGCGCGATAGCGTGATAGAATAGACATATGGCCCTCAAAAAAAACGGTACTTATTTCGACCTTTAATCAAGACTCTGAAATGAGCTGAAAAAACTGAGCTACTTCCATCCCTTGAAACGAGTTAAGGATTAATTTCGCATGCGCCAAGTCCTGCTTTTGAGTAAATCGGTTAGGAACGGCAACGGTCATACATCCCGCATCTCTCCCAGCAGAAACTCCTGGACGGCTGTCCTCGATCACAACACATTCTTCCGGAGAGACCTTTAGCATTTTAGCCGCATGAAGATAGATGTAAGGCTTTGGTTTGTTCACCCCTTCCGGATCCTGATATTCGGCTAGATCATCCTGTCCGGACAATACGACATCGAAGATCTCTTCAATCCCCTGCTGACGCAAATTAAGCACGACTTCCTTCTTTTTCGCTGCAGATGCAACTCCCAAACGGATGCCCCTTTCATTTTTTTCCTTTGCAAGAAGATGGACAAAGTCGATGGTGGCCTGGATCGGAGGTATTCCTTGCGCCTGAAGCCCTTGATAGCAGGCCCGCTTGCACTTAAGCAATTCCTCTGCGCAATCCTTTCCGATCTTCTCTGAAAGCTGCCTGGCCGTCTCTAAAGCAGGATTCCCGACATACTGGTGGTATTCCTCCAATGGCAGGCCATGTCCATGCTGTTGAAGGGCATAGAGCCATGACAAGTAATGGGAATGCTCGCTATCGACCAATACCCCATCGCAATCAAAAATGACTGCTTTTACATTAAGCTTCATGTCCCTTTAGCTCCTCAAGTTCTTTATTTTGAAAGGAACAGTTTAATCAAGCGATCTTTGAGAGTCAACTTAACGAGCAGAAATCAAAGGATAATGCCAGAGAGGAGAATGTAAATTTTTTTTACTCTTTTCGCAGAAAAAGAAAATCTGCTAGCATAGCTTCCTTTTGGGCTCGTAGATTCCCATGAAAACCACGGAAGCAATTGCCTCCACATTCAAACAAATCATCGCCGGTGCACTTATGGCAGGTTCTTTCCTTTCTTCGTCTGCTCATTCCGATGAAGCTAAATCGGATCCTAAACCCATCGTCATCATCATGCTGGGACCTCCAGGAGCGGGCAAAGGCACTCAGGCCGCAATGGTTCACGAGAAACTGCAGATCCCCCATATCTCAACAGGCGAACTCTTAAGAGACCATGTCCGCCGCGAAACAGCTTTAGGAAAAGAAGCCAAGCTCTTCATGGACAAAGGAAACCTTGTCCCCGACCATCTGATCCTCGACATGCTTTTTGAAAGAGTAGCGCTCCCCGATTGCGCAAAAGGCTACATTTTAGATGGGTTTCCGCGCACCCTGCCGCAAGCGGAATCGCTCCAAGCCCGGCTAAAAGGACAGCTCCAGCCGATCGTCCTCAATTTGGACTTGGCCGATTCTAAAATTATCGAACGGTTGACAAAGCGCGTTGTCTGCGAATCCTGCGGGTCAACCTACCATCTCGTCTATTCCCCTCCCAAAGAGAGTGGAACCTGCGACAAATGTTCAGGGAAGCTCGTCCAACGATCGGATGATACGGAAGCAGTGATTACGAAAAGGCTTAAAGTCTACCACGACCAAACCTCCCCGCTCATTGCTTATTACAACCAGCTCAAGCTCCTGCATACTATCGACTGCGACCAGTCGAAAGAACGGATTTTCTCCGAAGTTTTAGCGCGCATCCCTCAGCTCCAAAAATAGCTTCCTAGCTGGCCAATCGATTTTGCTATTGGCCCTAGAAATCAAAGCGGAGCGTCGTTGTCAGGCCATGCAAGTTAAGGTTTTGGTCTGGACGCGTGTCTAGAAAACTGCTTGTTTTCACCTGGTCCCACCAATATTGCATTTCGTAGCCTGCTGAAAGGTTCATATACACTTTTGTCCCAAAACGCCTACCCCAATCAAATCCCAAGAACACCTCGGCAACAGGGTTAAGCTCTTGGACATGGGAATGGATCTTCCCTATCGGAGCTGGAGTCCCCTGCTCGTTCAAAAACTTAGTCGAAGAAGAAGGGTGGAAATCCTCCCAAAGGATCGTTCCTGCTGTATTGGCCAGAAAAGCAAAATTCGATTTTCCTAAGACCCAGCGGCTGTTTATTCCTAAGCGGGGACCGATTCCCCACGTATGCTCTTTATATTGGGTATGGATCGAGGATTGGAGAGGAGCATTATTAACTGTCACAGGATTCTTATAGGCCACTTTGAGGTTGTAATGGATCCAAGACCCTTTTAATCCGGCAAACGGCCTTATCGAAATGTACTTGCTAATGTAGAAATTACGCCCTAGCTCTAAATCCAAGGTATCGAAGACAAAATGCCAACGCGCTTTGAGGTTGTTTGTAAAATAGATCGTTGTTTCTGCAGGAACAAGGTTGGCGAGAAGCGTGCTCATTTTTGGTGTGTGGGTATGCTGCTTGTCGGTCAGATTGGACTGAAGCCAGGTCCAATTGAGGAACATGTCCCAAACATCCCGATGAAAATTGCAGCCGACTCCCAGCTTGAAACCGGGATCATACCGCGTATCCAGGTTGATTGTTTTCCGCTTGCTCGATGCCGCTCCAGGATTTTGCACCCGTGAAGAGATCGTCATGTCGGTATAGCCGCTCTTCCAATAGATGAACGATCCTGCAAAATAGAAGGCTGTCTTATTATTGCATCCGCGAGCAGACGGGGTGACATCAGAATAGGGATCGAACTGCTTGTCGTTAAATTGCACCTGTGGAGCAGGAGTGGGTTTTGCTTTCGACGCAGGAGGAGGTATGATCTCGCCATGATCTTCGGCTATCGGCTGCTCCGGTTCAACTTTCACTTCCTCATAGATCGGTTGAGATCGTTCTGGCCCGCACCCGACAACTCCGATTAACCCGACGATTACAAGCGCTGCGAGAGAAATATAGACTTTGTTTTCATTCATATTAAGACCTATTCCATTCATAAAACGAGCTAATTCTCGTTCTATAAACTCTGGAATTTATTTTCAAATAATAAATCTAAAAACAAACGAATCGATCTAAATTAAAATGAGATCAGAAATTTAATTCAGGATTAAATTAGATATCCCAACTTTTCTGATTAGAGAGACGATCGGAACAAATAAAGGCTGAGGCAGATCTTCCCATTGAAACCAGCTCCATCCAAGGCATTTGTTCGGTTCTTTCAGAGACACCTCGCCCTCGAACGTATCGACAAAAGCAAATAGCGTCACGTAATGCTTTTCCATTGTGTCGTTGGTCCAGGGACCGACGTATACAGATTTCGCCCGCAGTCCTGTTTCCTCAAACAACTCCCGCGCAGCGCACTCCTCCACTTCCTCTCCATATTCTAGATGGCCTCCAGGAAATCCCCAATGTCCGCTGCCTGTGCTGCCGTGCCTTTGTCCTAACAGAACACGGCCATTTTGCCTAACGACAACACCCACGCCGATCCGAGGTCTTTCCTTAATGATGCTATCCATACATTTCCTCCTTTCGGTCTAGAAAGTTAAACAACTGAGAAGTTTACAAAACACGCTTTGCTCAGTATGATGACTTTTATTAACATTTGGAGCAAAAACAGCCCAAAATAACCTCAGAAATTGACAGAAGCATATTACTGAAATAGGTTCTTATGTCCCATCTTCTCACCTACTTAAAGAAAAAGCCTTTGATCTGGTTTCTTCTTTCCATACCCCTGATATGGATCTTATCGGAGACAATGACCTACCCGGTCCGCTTTTATAAGTTCTGGAGCCGCTCCGTGTCTATTTCCGGTTTTTCAGCCCTTGGATGCTTCGTGCTCTGCCTTTCCTTAACCCCCCTCAACAAGCTGTTTTCCACATCTCAGCTTCTGAAGGTCCTTAACCGGCATCGCAGGGAGCTCGGCCTCAGCTCCTTTTACTATGCCTGCATCCACTTTCTTTCCTATCTCATAAAAAAGAGATTAAAAACAGGGGAGATTCCATGGACATTGTTCTTGCATCCGGTCATTATAGCGGGCGTTTCAGCTTTCTGTCTCCTCCTCGTCATCGCTTCCATCAGCAATGATTATTCTATCCGCAAGCTCGGTTGGGACAAATGGAAGAAGATCCAGAGCCTTGCCTACCTGGCCCAAGCAGCTATATTCCTTCACTTAGTCCTTCAGCATGAGACCCAAATTTTTTGGGCATTGGTCCTGTTTATTCCTTTATTCATTATCCAAATGCTCCGATTTCGAAAAAAAGACCAATAAGAGCTTCACTGATAAAGAAATTTAAAAAAACATTTTGAATATTTCTTTGCTGAAAACTCAACTCAGTGCTATTCAGGAAATTAAACAAAAAATTTCACAAATTTCCTGCACGGTTGAAATAACAACTATGTCATCTCGCTTTAACTTCTTTTGGAAACAGTTTATTCCTTCCCACTTAAATAGATCTGATCTCGAAGTGCCATTTGGAAAAGCTAACTACCGCTCATTATTTTCCGATCCATTAAATGAAGCTACCGCCAACATGCACAACCTAGAGGATTCTTCTTGCAGAGGGCATCATAACAGGCAAAAATACGATCCTCTTAGCATTGAAGACGTTGCCGGCTAACCAGTCTAGAAATTCAATTCCTTCTTATTAACTATTCGATATTTTTCAGAACAAAAACTAATCGAAATTAACTCCATTTTTTGATATAATAAATGGAAAAATAGAGGAATATGGCTGTTTCTACTGCATTACAAACTGCTACAGTTTCAACGCACTACTTTTACGACAGCGCTATTTTCGCTTTAGACCAAGACTTCAGCGTTTCTAAATGTCCCTACATATTGACAAATGAATCGAACCAAGCTGCAACAATAGCGGCCTTAAGGAGCATCCACCGCCCTGACAAACCATTCCATATCGGCTTCTCCGGATGGGAGAACTATAATCTTATGATTGCCCGCCATTCTTGCGGGGCTCTTTTAGGCGACATCAACGATACAGTGATGGAACTCTTCCAAAGAACTCAAATAGAGATCCTCCGTTCGAAAAGCCGTCAAGAATTTGTGGACAACATCCTCTTAGAGCTAGAGCCTCAAAAAGAGCTTTTTTTTCGAGACGACAATGGAATCGATAGTTCTGCAATACGATCTGAACTTGAACGTGAAGGCAGCTGGCTTTCTACCGATGCATCTTATGAATTTATCCGTTCCCTCTATCAAGAAGGAAAAATTGCCCACATCCGCCTCGATGCCAGCGATCGGACCGCTTTTAATAAGATCTCTCGCTGGCTGCAAGCCAATCAGCTCACTTGCGACTCTCTCTATCTTTCCAACATCGGAGACTGGTTTATGTTAAAGGAGGATGGCGGCAAAGGGATCCGCAGCATGAGAGCTTCTATCAATCGGGTCATAACAGACCGCACTGCGATCATCGATGCATCGGAACACTTCTACCATCCTTCAGGCTCGATGCCACAGCGGGTCATTCAAGCTTTTCCCTACGATCCTATAATGGAGCGTTCGCGAAGGGAAGCTCTAACGTAAAGAAAAACTTATCCTTGAGAGTTCCTCTTGCCCATTTGTTTCGGTGATCCTAAAAATAAGATCAGTTTGCGTTTTCATTTGCTCCTTGTCCAGATCCAATCGGATCCGATAATCGCTCTTCGCGGCTAATTCAGCCCCTATTGCTTGATGAAGAACCTCATTGAGTCCCGAGGCTATCGCAGCATACATTAACATCCCTTCGTAAGAATATTCCAAACACCCGCCTTCCGCAAGTTTAGATCTGCCCCCCTGTCCAAAATCATTGATCATATTCAGTTCCATGGGCAAACATCCCAGAAGGATCTCTTTCGCAGTCCTCTCTTTCTGACCATAGGGATGCTTTCCAACCTCTATGTATCCCCCATGCAATATCGGGTTGGAATTCAATTTCAGCCTGTCAGATATGATCGTCTTCATTTTATCATAGATCTCAATGATCTCATTTCTAGTGATCCCTCGCAGCTTTTCACCGATAGCAACCGGTGTTAGCGCAGTTGCGGAAACGATGTCAAATTGCGCATGCTTGGTTGGATAATTAGCAACTAAACGGACAGACATATTCACCTCAAAAGGTATTTATTAAAGGGCAAATTTGCAGACAGATCTCAACGGAAAAGTTCAACAGAGCCAACATTATCTATTAGGTTTTCAAAAAATGTCCATTGGAAATCAGAACCGATTCAGAATCGCATTGCAGAATATGCCCGTCAAAATTATCGTAGTGGGCATGAAACACATATTGCTGGCATTTCTACTGATAACAACAGCCTGTCTCCATGCTGAGGAAAATGCACCCCAGACGGCTACTCACCGGATCCCTCAGTTTGAAAATGAAATGGTAAAAGTCTGGAAAACTGTGATCATGCCCCATCAACCGCTTTCGATGCACCGCCACGATAACGACCGCGTCGTCGTTGGAATTAAAGGGGGAGTTCTGAAGAAAACTGAGCAAACTGGAGAAATTTCCGATCTGGTCTTCGAAACAGGAAAGGCCTATTGGCTCACTGCGGACCCCATCGGCACCCTCCACGCAGATATCAATGAATCAGACGAACCGATCGAAGTGATGGTCATCGAGTTCAAAACTGCTCAAGACCATTAGAAATTCACTGTTTTTTTAATTGGTCGATCAAGTTCGCCACGAGCCCGCTCCAGCCTGTCTGATGGGATGCTCCAAGGCCGCGTCCAGTGTCGCCATGATAATGTTCATAGAACAAGACCAGGTCCTTCCAGAAAGGATCTTCTTGGAACAGAGGCTGATCTCCATGAATAGGCCTTTCCCCTTCTGAATTTTTTCGGAATAGATCGATCAAGCGGCTGCGCAGGCCTGTGATCATCTCTTCAAGTTGCACAGTCCTTCCTTTGACCTGGATATCGAAAGTTTGGACCGCTTCCTGCAAACGGATCAGAGAGTTGACAAAAAGGAAATTGGTCGGAAACCAGATCGGCCCCCTCCAGTTGGAATTGCCTCCTTTGATCCTCTCTAATGATTCCCCTGGTTCATAGCCGACTTGAGATTGCATCCATGTGATAGGGTGCTGTTCATGGTACTTGGAGAGGCTGCGCAGCCCATATGGCGATAAAAATTCGTCAGGGTCCCAGGCGTACTGCAAGACCTTGTTGATCTGGTCCAATGTCATCAGCGAGAAGAGGTACCGTTTTTTCCCATCGATCTTCAATTCAGTGATGCTTCTGCCCAGAAGTTCAGAGCGGTGGGCTAGATAGAGTTGGAAGTGCTTGTAAAATTTGGGATAGCTTTGGAGCTCCTCTTCTTCAAAAAAATCGAGGGCATAGAGCGGGATCAGTCCAACGAAGGACCTGACCTTTAACCGCTGATGGGTCCCATCAGGATGGAGGATGACATCATAGAAAAAACCGTCTTCATCGTCCCACAGGTCGATGGGACGCGATTTAGTGTATTCCATAGCGCAAGCAATATTGACGAAATGCTCGAAGAAAACAAATGCCAGCTGTTCGAAAAGAGGCTTCACTTTGGAAAGCTCTAAGGCCATGCGCATCATAAATAGGGCGTAAAAGCCCATCCAGCCAGTCCCGTCCGACTGCTCAAAGAAGCCTCCGCCAGGAAGCGGCTTGCTCCGATCGATGATCGAGATGTTATCAAGGCCTAAAAAGCCCCCTTCGAACACGTTATTTCCCAAACGGTCGACTTTATTGACCCACCAGCTAAAGTTCTGCATTAGCTTAAGAAAACAAAACTCCAAATAATCATGGTCTCCTTTTCCTGTCCGTTTTTTTTCCCTTTGGTAAAGAGTCCAGAGGGCCCAAGCTTGTACGGGAGGGTTGGTATCGGAAAAGCCCCATTCGTATGCAGGTATTTGCCCGTTGGGATGCTGGAAGAAATGCAGTAGGAAGGTCTTAAGCTGTTTCTTGGCAAAGGGCAAGTCGGTCAATGAGAGGACAACGCTATGAAAGGCCCCATCCCAAGACGCAAACCAAGGATACTCCCACTTATCGGGCATGCTGATGATGTGGTTGGCATGCAGATGCCTCCAGTGGCTGTTCCGAATGCCATAACGGGAAGATGGAGGAGGAGGCTCTTTGGCATCGCCATCCAGCCATCTTCTGACATCGTATAAGTAGTATTGGCATCCCCAGATCATCCCTGCGATCGCTTCTCTTTGGATCTTCCTGTCATCTTCGTTTAAAGTTGCCTCTTGGATCGAATGGTAAAAAGAGTCAGCCTCCGCTTTTCTTTGAGATACGACCGTATCAACGTCCTTCAACGGATTGTTTTGCGGCTGAGATGTCAGACGGAGTCTTAAGACATGGGAGGATTGGGGAGAGATGGCGACATCCTTGTAGTGCAAACAGGCTTTGGTTCCCTCTTTGAGAAGGTTGATGCATTGCTCTTCCTTAATGATGTAGCGGTGGAACGCGTCTTTTGTATACACAGACGCGTCGGGCGGCGGAGACTCGCCGCATCTTTCAAAGTGGGTCTCATTATTTGTAAAAAGCGATTGCCCTCCTTCTTCAGAATACAAGTACATCGGAGGGATCTCGTAGTCGAATGTGATCCAGTCTGGACCCGGAAGCTGTCTAGGATCCGCCCGCAAGCAGACAACGCCATCTTCAGCCTTAATATCTTCGATAATCGGCGCAGAGCCTTTGAACTCCTTCCAACTCCATCGGTTGCGGAACCACAAATGGGGAAGCAGATGGAGCGATGCTGTTTCCGGCCCACGGTTGAATACCTCGATCCTGATGCAGGTATCATCTGGCGATGCCTTCGCATATTCAACGACGATATCGAAGTACCGGTTATTGGCAAACACGCCTGTATCGACTAGTTCAAATTCCCTGTCCTTCGGCGTCCTTTTTTTATTCTCGTTGACGAGCTGATCGTAAGGAAACTCATCGTGAGGGTACTTATAAAGGTATTTCATGTACGAGTGTGTCGGAGTGGCATCCAAGTAATAGTAGTACTCTTTGACATCTTCTCCATGATTGCCTTCCAAGGGAGTCAGTCCAAAGAGCCTCTCTTTTAAAATAGGATCTCTTCCGTTCCAGAACGCCATCGAAAAAACCAAGGTCTGGAATTGATCTGACCAGCCCGCAAGTCCATCTTCGCCCCACCGGTATGACTTTGAACGGGCCAAATCGTGCGAAAGATAGGTCCAGGCGTTTCCATCTGGGCTGTAGTCCTCGCGGACAGTTCCCCATTGCCTCTCAGAAACGTAAGCTCCCCATTTTCTCCATGGAGGGACCTGTTTGTCCAATGAGTCGTGGATCCGGTCTGCTTCCATTAGTGCTCCTTCACTTTTCTTTGGATATAAGGAATGATCCCGCCTAAAATGACAAGAAGAGCCCCGATCGTGACCCATCGATCAGGCAAATTGTTAAAGACTGCCCAATCTAATAATCCCGATGCGATGACGGAAAAATAAAGCGTAGGAGCCAATGTCCCAGGCCGAGCATGTCGATAAGCAACTCCGCGGAACGATTGATTAGAAATAGACGCCAGCCCCAGCGCAACTAAGTACCAATAGAACTTCTGATTAACATGGATGAGGGAGTCGATCTCAAATGCGATCCCTTGTTCAAAAAAAGCAAAAATGAAGAAGAGGAACAAGCTGACAATCGAAGAAAAAAAGAACAGATAAAAAAGGTTTGTTTCGTGTTTTTCTGCACGGGACTGCATCCCATAAAACGCTTGGGAGCCCGCTTGCCCAATAGCTGCAATCAGACCGATGATGCTCGCCCAGTTGATAATGCCCTCGTTTGGCCTCAATATGAATAATACCCCAATAAACGAAATGGCCATCCCCAAGATCGATCCCTTTTTAATGGAATGCCCCATAAATATCTTTTCAATTACAGGGATAAACAGCGGAGCCGTATTTTGCAGCACCGTCGCATCTAAAAGGGTCGCTTTGGTGAGGTAGTAGAAGATCCCGTATTGGTAAATGAGGATACAGCCTACCCTGCCGACCTGTAGACGGAAATTGCCCAACTGAGAAAATTTAGGGATTCCCACCTTCCATAAGACATAGGGAAGGATCAATATCAAAGGGACAAGAAACCGCAAAAAAGTCAGAAAGAAAAAAGAAACGGAAGCAGTTCCGAGCTTGACGAACAAGCCAAAAAAGGAGAGCCCAACTGCAGAAAGCAGCATGTAGAGGATCCCTTTACGGATATCTTTCATGATCGCCCGTCCTACTTGTACCTATCAAGCGCACGATGCCAGATCATGAATTGAGTAGCAAGCCGACTCTAAAACTTTCTGCAGACGCCGGAGCGGAGCTCGCCGGAAAGATAAAGCCATCTCCCCTTGACCTTTTCAAACTGGCTCCGTTCGGTAAAAGTTGCGTCGTGCCCCTGCTTCTTTAAGTAGGCGATGAAAACGACAGTCGCTTTTTCATCCTGTTCTTGGAAATCGAGGATTTCAAGGCCGTCAAATGAGATCTCTTGAGAAAATTGCTTGATCTCTTTCTTCCATTTGGACGTGTTCGACTGCCAATAAGGGCTTGAAGGGTGCGTTGTTGCAATGATATAATCGGCAAGGCCCATTGCGTAAGCGCTATAGCGCGAGCGCATGAGGAGCATTGCATTTTCAGCTTTTTTGCCCCGATGGTATCCCGCACAGCATTCTTCATAAGGCTTTTTACTATGGCAAGGACAGCTCATCCCGTCATCGCGGTCAAAATCCGCCTCTTGCCATTAAAGACAGCCCTGCCATGCATAGCCAAGACATTGTCGAGGACCAAAACATCCCCTTTTTGCCACGGGAAATAGATCGTGTTCGCATCCAGAACGTCCAAGACATGGTAGAGGTCTTTCCGAGGGATCTGAGATTGGTCTGCAAAAAACACTTCATGCAATTTCATGTGGTCCCTGCAGTAGAACATTTTTGCTGCGACATACCGCCACATCCCAAGCAAGCGCGGATTGAAATCGTACAAGTGAACCTGGTTGAACCAGACCTCTTCCCCTGTTTCCGGATGATTGATCGTCGCAGGCCTTGTCTGGCTGATTTTGAGCCAGTCATGCTGGTTCCATTCGAAAGCAAATTCATTTTCCCGGCAAAGACGTTCTACCTCTTTTTTATCATCGACTTCAAACACGTCCAGCCAAGAACGATGGGACCTCTGGTAACGGTTAAGCATGTTCATAAGAGCGCTGTCCCGATAATAGCAAGAAACATACTTTAAGCCGTTCTGCGCAAACCGTTTCCTTACTTCAGGGTCGACAGCTTTTAAGACTTTGCGGGCATCGCCGATGATCGTCTCTCCGCCTTGCTCTGGGGCGGTCTGGCAATAAAAGTAGATATGCCTGGGGTAGTTTTTGACGAAGGAGAGCTCATTGTGCAAAGGGATCTTGATCGAAGGGGGAGCCTCTGTCGAAGTGTAGATCCCTCCCTTGATTTTATCGCGCGGGCTATCGCCGCCAATATAGTTGATGTACTTCCCAAGACGCAAGTGATCGATGACTGAACTAAAATCATCTTCGTTCTCGATCGGAAAATTGCGGAAGAGGAGCCCGCCGTATGTCAGAAGCTGTTTACGCAGATCGTCGCCTTCACTGTTCAAAAGTTCCCAAAATTCTTTTTTTCCAATTGCTTTCTTCTTCGGTGTGATCACAAGGGGCAATTGCTCCTTGTTGATATGCTCTGCGGTATACTCTGCCATACGACCATCCTCCAATTAAAAAAAATGAAGAGGGAATTGCAAAACTGAGATTTGGGCCCGATTAAAGTTTTGCAATGCCCTTCAAAACATAATCATTTATTGCAAATGATGCAAGCTGGACTGAAAAAAATGAAAAGCGGTATCATCGCCCTTTTTTTTAAGAGGTCAATGTGAAAATCCTTGCTCTGACTCTTGGGATTGCGGCCCTGTTCTGGGCCAGCCACAAAATTTATGATCGAAAGACCCAGTTCGGTATCGAGGCGAAATTCTCTTGTCCCACATTTTCCCCATCTGCTGAATGGGAGATGCCTCCATTGGCAAACGAGGAGCAGCAGCTCGTCGATGCCATTCTCTGTCAAAAATTCACCTTTCTTGCCCGCGGATCCCAAGCATTTGCCTTCATCAGCGAAGATAAACAATATGTTCTGAAGCTCTTCAAGCAGCACAAATGGCGGCCTGGCAATATCCTAGGATATATCCCGCTCCCCTTCAACCCCTATTATAAAAGCTATCTTTCGAAACAACAGAAACAATACGACGTTTTACATAGCTGCAAAACAGCGCTCACTTACGTCAAAGAGGATACCGGCGTTCTTTATGCCCATCTCAATCCAACCCCATTGCTCACCCCTCCTGTCACTCTTATTGACAAACATGGCCAATCATGGACCATCGACTTAAGCAACAGCTGCTTCCTCCTGCAAAAAAAAGCGGACCTGTTCTATGAGCACATCCAGGACCTCATGAGCCAATTACAGATCGAAGATGCGAAGTATGCCATCACGTCGACCATTAAGCTGATCGATCGTTTCATCGATCTTGGCGTCTATGAAAATAATGCCATTTTGCGGAAAAATTTTGGTTTCATCAACAATGAGGCGATGCAGTTTGACATTGGAAAATTCAAGTTCGATAATACTGAAAAGCATGTCGACAAAATGGAAATCCGCATTCTGACCAAAAACTTCCGGCGCTGGATCGGGATACACTATCCGGAACTTGAAGAACACTTTGATACGACCCTCGATGCGTACAGTCCTGTTTATACACAAACATGATGAAAAATCGGTTTGTGGATAGAGATGAACTCTAACAAGAACTTTTGGATGCTTTAATTTGCTTCCAAAGAAGGCGAGACTGGCGTACCGCTTTTCATTGTTTCCCAGGAAGAAAAAGGACAGCGATTAGGCCAATTTTGCCAATTGTCCCGATATTGAGTCCTTTCCTCTTCTTTTACCCAATGCAGAAGCCCATCGCATCCGACCCGGTCAGGAAAGCGGACCCCATTGATGTGGTCGATCTCATGCTGGAAGATGCGCGCTCGAAAACCCGTATACTCCACAATCGACTGATTGCCGTCCCGGTCATAGGCGCGAACGCGGATTGCGTGATAGCGAGGGACGATCCCATAAATGTCCCCTGTAGAATAGCATCCTTCCCTTTCCATAACAATCTCATCGGAATGCCAAATGATCTCCGGATTGATAAAGGCCTCAAGCTGTCCTGGCTGCTGCCGATCAGCACCGATGCCCATGTCAACAAGGATGATCCGCAGATCGATACCAACCTGGGGAGCTGCAAGTCCGATCATGATCCGTTTTTCCACGTCCTGACGCTCTCCTCTAGCCAAATGGAGCATCTCATCAATAATCTTTTGGATCGCAGCCGATTGGATCTGTGTTGGATCGACCTCGGAGGACGCTTCATTTAAAGACATGGTGGTAGGCGGGATGATTTGGATCCGGTCCATAGCGTATGCTCCGAGAGAAACGAGAGTGAAAAGGGGCAGTAAAAATTTCATGACCAGAATTATAAGCAAAATCTCTTACGATTCCTAGGAGAAAATTAATTTTTTACACCTCTTCGCTTTTTCCACCATCGTATACACAAACAAAATAAAAAACCGGTATTTGGCAGTGTCGGACAGCCAATGACTTTGAGTCCCGCCTGCATCGCCCAACTTATTTAAGTTGAGCTGCTTCGGCGCCGGCTTAGCCTGGCTCAAATTCATGGCGCCTCCTTGCCAAATTTCCGATTTTTCATCTTGTTTGTGTATATTTTTGAAGCCGTTGAAGTATCATCTTTGCTCAAATAAACCAGCATCATACCTATGGACTCCAAAAAAACTTTTGTCATCATCGGAGGCGGGGCTGCAGGCATCTTCGCCGCCATTACAGCAGCAGAGCTTGATCCTGATACGCGCGTCATTGTTCTAGAAAAAACGCGTCAGCTCCTTGCCAAAGTCAGGATCTCTGGAGGAGGGCGGTGCAATGTGACCCACTCGGCCTTTGACCCTAAGGTACTGGTCCAGCACTACCCTAGGGGCAACAAAGAGCTTCTCGGGCCGTTCCATCGGTTTCAGCCCAAGGATACGATCGACTGGTTTTTAAAGAGGAACGTCCGCCTCAAAACAGAAGAGGATGGACGGATGTTTCCAACAACCGACTCTTCTGAGACGATCGCTTCTTGCTTGCTTGCAGAGGCTAGGCGCTTAAAAGTCGAGATCCTCCTGGAGCAGAAGATCGAAAAGATCGAAAGCAAAGATGACGGATTCCTGATCTCTTTTGAGAAGGAACAGCAGCTTGCTTGCGACAAGCTACTCATCGCCACCGGCAGTTTTCCTCAAGGGCATGAGTTTGCGAAAGCATTCGGCCATACGATCGTCCCTCCCGTTCCTTCTTTATTCACGTTCAACGTCCCCACCTCTCCCCTTCTCGACCTTTCGGGCATCGCCGTGCCTGATGCGATTGTCCAGATTCAAGGAACCTCTTGGAAACAGCGGGGCCCCGTTCTGATCACCCACTGGGGATTTAGCGGACCGGCAGCACTAAAACTCTCTGCTTGGGCAGCTCGCGAGCTGCATCAGCACAACTACCGCGTTGAACTGATCGTTCAATGGGTGCCCGACCATACGACGGAAGAGGTGGAAAAGACCCTCATCGCCCTCAAAGCAAAAAAACCTCAAAGGGCTATCGAAAATGAAACCCTGTTCAAGCTTCCGATCAACTTGTGGAAACGTCTTGTCCGCCTGGCTGGGATTAGTGAGCAAACTTCCCTTTCCCGCGTTTCCAATGGCCACCTCAAGCTATTGGCCAAGCTTTGCACTTCCCATCCCTTTAAAGTCGAAGGGAAAACAACCTACAAGCAAGAGTTTGTGACATGCGGCGGAGTTTCTCTGAAAGAGATCGACTTTAAGAGGATGGAGAGCCGTTTAGTCAAGAATCTCTACTTTTCAGGAGAGGTTCTCGATATCGACGGAGTCACCGGCGGCTTTAATTTCCAACATGCGTGGACATCGGGATGGATTGCAGGCCATGCAATGTCTGAGAAGCAGACAGCAAACCAATCCACTTAAGCGATCTCCATCGCAAATCTAAAAACTTCCACATTCCTAAGATTCTTTCCCCAGGCAAGCTCGTCGACTTAATTCAAAAAAAATCCTAAATCATTGAATTTAAAAAGGATATTAGGATGGACAGGATATCATAAGGGCATCTGGCCATTCTAATATCCTGCTTTCTAT
>JAFEGF010000158.1 GCA_018240225.1 Verrucomicrobiota bacterium | reverse complement strand
GCAAGGGTTTTCCGGGCAGAACTATTTCCCCGATGAGATCGAAAGAACAGAGTTTTACCAACCTGTTGAACGGGGATTTGAAAGGGAAATGAAAAAGCGGATCGACTATTTCCAAAAGCTCCGTGAAAATCGAGAGAATTAGCCTAGAGGCCGTCGTTATTTCAGGATGCGTCGATTTTAAGGGCAAAAAAAAACCTCCTGCTTTTGACCATTTGTTTATCAGCATAAACACAATGAAGCAGAAGGTTAGATGGTCTGTTTTCTCAAGCTAATATGTAATGGGCTGTTAATGAAACAAGACCCATAATCTTTGACCTCTCTTAGAGGCCTTGGTACCTTGAGAACCCTTAAGGGAGCATTCCTCTTGCTTGAATGAAGTTAAAAACCTCATTCGCAGGGATTTAAGCAAGTACTCAAACCTTAAGAACAAATCATCTTGTCACTTCGCTTAAGCTTAATTTTTGGATCCGTTTCAAAGGCCTTTTTTTCGCTTAAGGGAAGTTCAGTCGTGAGCCTAAAGGGAGAGTCTCACCACCCTCCAATTTCAATATAGCACTTTTAGATTATTAATTAAACAAACAGAGTCAAATTTAAGAACTTAAACCAATTAACTTTAGAAACATATAATTATTTTTTAATTAATTTCACAAAAAATAACGCATGAAAGGAAATATCACAACATATTAATGATTAACTACTTAAGAAGATGAAAAAAGACAGCCATTTTTGCACACAAAGAATATCAATTTCCTCTCTTTTTTATCATGTACAGAAAACACACTCTAAATTTATTATATCGCATATTTAATGAAATTGTTCGAAAAAGCAACTCAAATAAACGATTAAATAAAACGGGGGTTTTAATGACTATTTCAAAAATAAGCGCCAACCAACCAGTTACATCACAAATCGTTCAATACTTACCCAAAGAAGTAATTGCTGAATTGAGCAAGCACATCAACACGTTGGGCGAAATACGCACAATGTCATTGCTAAGCAAGCACTTTTTTCTAGTCGTATTCAATGACACTTTTCCAGTATGGAAAACCCTTTTACAGTCTCATTTTCCATCCTCTTTTCAAATGGGCCCTCCAGGTCCAATGCCGATGATCCTCTATCAAAGCTTAAAAATGATCGATAACAATATGAGGATTGGAACCTATCAAGTCCGTACAATTTCTGCTCATCAAGACCGTATCCATTGTCTAGAAGTAAAAGATGGGATGCTCTTCTCTGGTTCAGCGGATGGAACGATCAAAATCTGGAACATCGCCAGCGGCCAAGAGCTCCATTGCTTAGATAGTCACCAAGACGGCATCAATTGCTTAAGAGTAAAAGATAGGATGCTCTACTCTGCTTCAGCGGATGGAACGATCAAAATTTGGGAGATTGCCAGCGGTAAGGAGCTCCAAAGCTTAGATAGCCATGAAGGGGATATCAACTGCTTGTTGATAAAAGATGGAATGCTCATTTCTGGTTCAAGAGATCGAACAATCAAAATCTGGGACCTAGCCAGCGGTAAAGAGCTTAAGAACTTGACCGGACATCAAGACGCTGTCTTTTGCTTAAAAATAAATGATAAGACGCTCATTTCCGCTTCATCCGATCAAACCATTAAAATCTGGGATATTGAAACCGGTCAAGAGGTCCGCAGTTTAATTGGCCATCAAAGCTCTATCAATTGCTTAAAAGTAAAAGATGGGCTGCTCATTTCTTCTTCTATTGATGGAACGATCAAAATCTGGGACATCGCAAGCGGTCAAGAGCTACGCAGCTTGAACAGCCATACGAGTTGGATCAATTGCTTAAAAGTAAAAGATGGGATGCTCATCTCTGGTTCAGCTGATGGAACAATCAAAATTTGGGACATTGCAAGCGGTCAAGAACTCCGCAGCTTAAGCGACCATCAAGCTCCTATCAATTGCCTAAGAGTAAAAGATGGGATGCTCATTTCCGGCTCAGATGATCAAAAAATCAAAATCTGGGACATTGAGAGCGGGCAAGAGCTCATCAGTTTGACTGGTCATCAAGAGACTGTCAGGTGCCTGAAGATAAAAGATAGTTTGCTCATTTCCGGCTCAGATGATGGAGAGATCAAAATCTGGGATTTTACTCCCGTTGTGAACAAAGAAGACTGAACATCTAAGAACCTAAAAATCGACTGAAACTTTTTATTGAGATAGGTTCAAAGAGACTCCGACGTCTAACTCGGAGACTTTCATCCAATAATGATAACGCATCCTTTCAGAACTTTGAGGTCTGGAAGGATGCGCTTCTGCATTCTTAAGAACCTAAAAAACGACTGAACCTTTTTATTGAGATAGGTTCAAGGCAAAACAAACGACATCCAACTTAAAATCACAGCACAAGCTATTAGATTTTAATAGCTTAGCGATTATTCCTAAATCTTAATATTCTCCAATTTGAAACCTCACAGAGATTACAATACAACCTGAAGACCCAGTTAGATGAACATTAGAGATTTTTTGAAAAATTGATTTCATACAGAACAAGATCATATAACATTAATAATTAGCTATTTACAATAGGCTGTACGAAATGGAAGCGATTCCTTAGAAGTCGTGGAACAAGGAACGCGAATTACAAATGTATACTTGGAGCTGAGGCGCGATGTAAAAATATATTTTTAATGCACGGCAATTAGCTAAAGACAAACAATTTTGCATATTCATTTAAAAAAATAAACTTTAATTGAAAAAAAACAATATTTAATTTATAATAGTTTTATAACAATTTTTAAAACCAAAAAGCAAAAGGAATTTTTATGGCTTCTGGGATATTTAACAGCATGGGATCACTTTTTATTTCCCGTGAAACGCTATGGACTAAGGCAGATGATATGCATCATCAGTGTTTCACTGGAAATGAAAAAAAGCTTGCAGAGTATCTTAAAGATAAAGAATGTCTTGCAGCAATCAATCAACCAGCTTATCACGATGGCACCACGCCTTTAGAAGTAGCTTTCTCTCGTGGTCATACGAGAATTATGGAGATGTTGATTGAAGCTGGAGCTGATGTTAATCAAAAATATCAGAACGGAATGACTCTGTTGCATCGCGCATGTCAAAATAACAATGAAAACATGATCAAATTTCTGGTTTACTCAGGCGCTGATGTCGAAGCTGTCAACAATGATGGACTTACCCCAGATCGCCTGTCACACTTAGACGTCAAGTCTTTCTGGTATGAAGCTGTAAATGAAAAAAATCGAAATATAGACCTTTTTTCTCTATTGCTTCCTACACTTTGGGAAACACCTACAGAAGAATCGCCTATAGCAGCATCTTCAGCCACACCTGCAGCATCTTCAACCAGGCCTGAAGGGCACAATCACCACTGTAACATGCAGTAATATAAGAGGCAGGTCCTCAACAGAACAGACCTGCTTTATCTTGCGAGGCAGTTACAAAACTGCCTCCCTATGTCAAACAAACTTCGGCCTCAACGTCTGATGCGGGCTCTGGGTCCTGCCAGCGACCGTGAGCTTTAATAAGCTCAACCAATCGTTCGTCAGCATTGGCAAAATCGATATTCCTTTCAACGCAGGTCTTGCCTACATACAAATCAATTTTTCCAGCCTTGGAACCGACGTACCCGAAATCGGCATCGGCCATTTCGCCGGGGCCGTTAACAATGCATCCCATGATAGCGATCTTAACGCCAGGCAGATGCGCTGTCCGCTCGCGGATCCGTTTAGTAACGCTCTGCAGATCGAACAGGGTCCGTCCGCAGCCGGGGCATGAGATGTACTCCGTTTTAGATGTGCGCATCCGTGCAGCCTGAAGGATATTGAAGCTGAGCAAGCGGACCTGCTCCAAGTCAAACTCAGCACGGACTGCTCCCCCCTCTCCTAACCCATCGGCCAATAACGCGCCAAGTTCTGTCGATGCATGGATCACCACGTCGTCCCATTCGCAGGAATAGGAGAAATCGAGGATGGCAGGGATCTGCAGCGATTGAGTTTTTAACCACTCGAAAAAGCGGCGTCCGGCATGCAATCGGGACCCTTGCGGAGAGAACAGGAGGAACATGGGTTTGAGGCTTAAAAGGGAGTTCCAGATCGCAGGTTCATCAGAGTCGACTGAGATAACGTAGGGTGTCTCAGGGCAAGAGGTTCCGGCCGCAAGAGCTGAAAGAGATGCTACAGGAATGGTTCCTGCGACCCCCTGGCTGCGTGTTAAGACGCCGATCTGGGCCTTTTCAAGCTTTTTAAGAGCTTGAGCAACGCTTGGCTCCTCAGAAATCTGCTCCAAGAACAGGTAGTCGATTGTGGAAGGGGTCCTTTCAAGTTGGTTCAGTTGGACCTTGCAGCCGATCTTGGTGTAAAAGTTGGGTTGGAGAAGATCCTTTTCTTGTGCGTAAAGGACCACAGATCCGTCCCGATGCAGCCGGCTTTCAGGGGCAAGGCGGACTTCCCGCTTTTGAATGGAGCTGATATCTCTATGCTTTTCTTCAAAGAAGGAGACTTTTTTGCCAAGGGACGCATGGGCAAACTGAACGAGCCTCTGGCAGGGATCGATCTCAAGCCATGGGTCTTCCGTTAAAGAGACGCGGATCGTATCGCCGATGCCGTCCAAGAGCAGCGTTCCAATCCCGACTGCAGATTTGACCCTGCCGTCTTCCCCTTCTCCTGCTTCGGTGACTCCGAGGTGCAAAGGGTAATCCCAGCCAAGCTTGATCATTTCAGCAACGAGAAGCCGGTAAGCTTGGACCATCACAAGCGGGTTGCTCGCTTTCATGGAAAAGATAAAATCATGGTAGTCCAATTTGCGGCAGACGCGGGCGAATTCGAGCGCAGACTCCACCATGCCAAAAGGGGTATCGCCATACCGGTTCATGATCCGATCGGAAAGGGACCCATGATTGGTCCCGATCCGCATGGCCCTTTTGAGGCGCTTGCATTTTTCAACGAGCGGAGAGAAGGTCTCTTCGATCTTATCGATTTCTTCTGCATAGGTCGCATCGTCGTATTCAATGACACGGAAGGTCGCGCGCTTATCGACAAAATTGCCCGGGTTGATCCTCACCTTATCGACGAAGTCGACGACGCGGGATGCCGCCGGAGGGTAAAAGTGGATATCGGCAACGAGCGGTATCTCGTAACCTTTTTGGAGAAGTCCATTTTTGATCGCTTCGCAGCTATCGGCCTCTTTCATCCCTTGGACAGTCACGCGGGCGATCTCGCAGCCCAAGTCGGCTAGGCGCATGATCTGGTCGATCGTCGCATCGACGTCCCGAGTGCTGGAAGTGGTCATCGATTGGATCCTGACAGGGTTATCTCCTCCAACGCCAACCTTGCCTACCTTGACCTCGCGGGTCTTCCATCGTTTTGATTCAAAATTGGATTCGCAGTATTTCATCTTCATCTCCCCTGTCAGTAAAATGGAAAAATTTTAACCGACTTTCCAAATGGAAACAAGTAGGTTTTTTCATTGCCCGCCTACGTAAAATATTTTCTTGCATTAGAGACTATTAACGAATTTAGTTTCTGTCGATTTTTTGGACTTTTTCTGGAAATTTTCTCAGAAAAGCGACGAAAACTAAATCCGTTAATAGTCTCTTAGAAGCTGTTTTATAACTAGACTTTTTAGGGATTTGAGAGGCTTTCC
>JAFEGF010000157.1 GCA_018240225.1 Verrucomicrobiota bacterium | reverse complement strand
AGCTTTTACTCTCTTGTACTAAGATCACAAGGCAAAGCACGGCGCAAAGGAGGATAAAGAAAAATAACGCTGTAAAGTAGATAAATGTCATGTCTGTCCATCCGTCAAAAATTAATCAACTGTGCAAACGAGCGAGGATCAAGCGCCGCCCCGCCGACAAGAGCTCCGTCGATATCAGGCTCTTGCATTAACGCGGCAATGTTGTCCGGCTTGACCGATCCGCCGTATAAAATATAAACCTGTCCGGCCACATCAAGGCCGTACTTCTTTTCGATCCAAAGGCGGCATCGGCTATGAACAACCTGCGCCAGCTCTGGAGTTGCCGTCTTGCCCGTACCGATTGCCCAAATGGGCTCATAGGCGATGATCACCGATTTGAGCTCTTTCTTGGTCACCCCTTGAAGGCCCTCCTCCAGCTGCTGCTGAAGGACTGCGTCGGTAGATCCCGATTCCCGCTGCTCGAAAGTCTCTCCAATGCAGAGGATCGGAACGATCCCTTCCGACAAAGCTCTTTTGAGCTTTCGGTTGATCCAAGTGTCATGTTCAGAAAAGAGGGTCCTCCGCTCAGAGTGGCCGATAATCACAAAAGTTGCGCCGAGCTCTTTAAGCATCCGGCATGAGACCTCGCCAGTAAACGCCCCTTCCGCTGCATCATGGACATTCTGGGCGCCGATGACGATCTTCGAGCCGCGCGCAGCAGTGCAGGCAGTTTCGATCGCAGTGAATGGCGGAGCAAGGTATATCCTGCGCTGCGACGATGCGACCAGAGGAAGCAGTTCAGAGATGAACGCCTGCGTTTCAGCGCGGTTTTTGTACATCTTCCAATTTCCAGCAATAAGCGGAATTCTTTTCATTTTCACCAAAAGATACGGTTGACAATAACACCCAATCATAATCAAGCTATATGTTGAAAATCAAGGAGGGAATTGCAAAATTCGCTTTGGTGGACAAATTTGATGATTTTTACCCAGGTTCGGTTTCTGCGCAAATTGACATACTCAATTAAGAATAGGCGATTTGCGCAGAATCCGAATCCTGGGTAAAAAGCGCAGATTTGGGCCCAAATTGGAGTTTTGCATTTTCCTCCAAGGAGTTTTATCAATACCGATGCAAGAAATCCTCACTGTTTCCCAGTTAACCTCCGCCATCAAAAAACAACTTGAATCCCGTTTTACCGCCCTGTCTGTACGCGGAGAGATCAGCAATTTGAAGGAGCAGGCGTCGGGGCATCTCTATTTTACCCTTAAGGACCAGGACTCACAGATCTCGGCAGTGCTTTTTCGAGGCAACACCCGCGGTTTGACTCGAATGCCCAAAGGTGGAGACCAAGTCGTCGTCCGCGGAGAAATTTCCGTATATGCTCCTCGTGGCAATTACCAGTTGATCGTCAGGGAGCTCGACTACTTAGGAGTTGGAGAGCTTCTGCTCAAGCTCCACGAGCTCAAGAACAAGCTGGAGAAGCGAGGATGGTTTTCTCCGGAGATCAAAAAAAAATTACCGAAATACCCCAAAACAATCGGGGTCGTCACCTCCGCTACCGGATCAGTCATCCAAGATATTTTGAACATCCTCAACCGCCGCTTTTCCGGGTTCCACCTGGTCCTCAACCCAGTTAAAGTCCAGGGAGAGGGCGCTGCCCAAGAGATCGCTAAAGCAATCGACCAGTTCAACCAGCACTGCCTTGCCGACGTGCTCATCGTCGGAAGAGGAGGCGGCAGCTTGGAAGATTTATGGGCGTTCAACGAAGAAGTTGTCGCGGATGCGATCTTCCGCTCCCAGATCCCGATCATCTCTGCGGTCGGCCATGAGACCGATACTTCGATTGCCGATTATGTCGCAGACGTCCGCGCCCCGACTCCGTCGGCAGCTGCCGAAATGGCCATTGCGGAAAAAGCCCAGCAGCTCCAATTCCTCAAGCAGTCGGACGCCCGGATGGCCTACGCTGTCAAAGCCCTGGCGTCCCAGCACCGAAAAATTCTTGAGCGGTTTCAGAAGTCTTCCCACATGCGCTCAGCATATACCCTTTTGGGGACCCACTTGCAGCGGATCGACGACTTCCGCAATACTCTGGACCTGGGAATGCGCCAGCAATTGCAAAAAAAACAGTTGCAGCTCCAATCCTTGGCAAAGCAATCGGAAGCGCTGAAACCGATTACCCAGGTCCACAGTTTGAAGCAGCGGCTGGCCTCCATGGAAAAAGCGGTCTGCACTGCGATCTGCCAGCAGATCGCTTCCGCCAAGCGCCATTTCGATCCCGTTGCTTCCCGCGAGGTCCTTCTTAAGCGCTGCCAGTTCCACCTCCAGGAAAAAAAGCAGCGGCTGCAGCAGCTGGTCTCCCACTTGCAGGCGATCGATCCCAAAAATCTTTTAACGAAAGGCTATTGCATTCTCTTCCAGGAAAAATTGGATTCGGTTATCCTCTCATCACAAGAGCTGTCTGTAAATACGGCAGTTCGAATTCTCATGCACGACGGGACAGTTAAAGCACACATCGAGGAGATCACGCCATGACCGCACAGACCACGTTGACATTTGAAGCTGCCTATGCTCGATTGGAAGAGATCCTCGAAAAAATGAACTCCGGCAAAGTTGCACTGGAAGAATCGCTGAAACTTTACGAAGAAGCGGACAAGTTGATCGTTTGGTGCAGCAAACGGCTGACCGAAGCTGAGAAAAAAATCGAGGTCCTCACGAAGAACCGCGATGCGGAACTTGTTCTCGATCCGACGGGAAAGCCCCAAACGCAACCCTTTACAGCATCAACACACTCCCCTCTTACTTCCGGACAATTCTAATGACAGAGCACCTTTTAGATCAGATCTCATCCCCTGATGACATCAAGAACTTTTCCCTTGGCGCCCTTGAAGAGCTTGCTAAAGAGATCAGGCAGCGGATCATCGATGTCCTGGCCATTAACGGCGGACACCTCGCCTCAAACCTTGGGATCGTCGAGCTCAGCATTGCGCTCCATAAGGTGTTCAATTCTCCAGACGATAAGTTCATCTTCGACGTAAGCCACCAATCCTATCCCCATAAGATGCTAACCGGCAGGATCGGCAAGTTCGAAAAGATCCGCCAATTCCGAGGCCTCTGCGGTTTTTCCAATCCCAAAGAATCTCCCCATGACCATTTCTATGCCGGCCATGCAGGGACTGCCCTCTCGCTGGCGTTAGGCGTTGCCAAAAACCGAGATCTGGCCAAGCGGCAAGAGCACATCCTGCCGATCTTGGGCGATGCAAGCCTCACCTGCGGACTGACGTTGGAAGCGCTCAATAACATCCCGAAAGACCTCGGGCGTTTCATCGTCGTCCTCAACGACAACAAAATGTCGATCTCTCAAAATGTCGGCGCAATGACCCATATCCTCAGCCGGTTTTTGAACAACCCCAAGTCAAATAAGCTCTATCAAGAAATGGAAGCGATCCTTTCCAAAATCCCCAACTACGGCCAGACGCTTGCCAAGCAGGGGCACAAAATTAAGGAATCGCTGAAAAATCTCGTCAGCACAGCGCCATTCTTTGAACAGTTCAACCTCGCCTATGTCGGACCTGTCGATGGACACGACCTCTCCAAGCTGATCCCCGTGCTCGAAGCTCTTAAATACAGCAACCAGCCTGTCCTGCTGCACGTCGTGACTGTCAAAGGAAATGGGATGGACACGGCGACGGAAAATCCGATCTCCTACCATGGCTGCAAGCCGTTCGATAAGGTGACAGGCCTATTCCTCCCCTCTTCTTCCAAACCGACATTCCCGCAGATCTTCGGCCGCCACATATTAAAAATGGCAGAGAACGACCCGAGCCTTGTCGCTGTAACTCCAGCGATGCCTGCGGGATCCTGCCTGGACGATTTCATGACCCGCTTTCCCGAACGCTGCCTCGATGTAGGCATTGCAGAAGGGCATGCCGTCACCTTTTGCGCCGGGATCGCTTATGGCAAAAAAATGAAAGTAGTCTGCTCGATCTACGCCACATTCTTCCAACGGGCATTCGACAACCTCTTTCAAGATGTCTGCCTTCAAGAGCTCCCTGTCATCTTCGCAGTCGACCGCGGAGGGATCTCAGGCCCTGACGGCTCTACCCACCACGGCATCTACGATATCGCATTCCTCAATGCTATGCCGAACATGGTGATCTGCCAGCCTCGCGACGGACACGTCCTCAAAGAACTTATGGAAAGCGCCTTCAACTGGAACCGCCCGACAGCGATCCGCTATCCCAACATGGCTACCGATGAACCTTCCGCGCCGATCCGGCAGCGCACACTAGGCTCAGCTGAAGTCTTGTCACAAGGAAAAGAGATCGTCATAGTCGCCCTTGGCCACATGTGTCATACCGCAATGAGCGTCAAAGAGATCCTCAAGAAGGAAGGGATCGAATGCACCGTGATCGATCCGGTCTTCGTCAAGCCTCTCGACAGCGATCTCTTCTGCCATATCCTCCTTTCGCATAAATACGTCGTGACCATTGAAGAGCATGCATTGAGCGGAGGACTGGGGATGATCTTCAACAATTTCATCCTGCAGAACAAGTTCAACCACATCCAAGTGATGAACTTTGGGATCCCCGACACCTTCTTAGAACAGGGCAGCCATAAAGAGCTCGTCCATGAGATCGGGCTCACCCCCGAAACGATTGCTTCACAAATTCTCCAAGAATTTGCTACCTTGAAAATAGATTCACTCATAGCCTCATCCTCATCATGATCATAGCCATTTTTGCAAACACGAGTAAAAAGCAGTCGAAAAACCTTGCGATCGGAATCCAAGAATTCCTCTCCAACCACGGCGTTACCGTCGTTGCTGAGGATGAAGAAGCTCCCCAGATCGGTGCAAAGCCACTTTCTCAAATCGATCCGGAAAAGATCGATTTTATGATCTCAATGGGAGGAGACGGGACGATCTTGCGCCTTGTCCACAAATATGCCCATTTGAACGCTGCAATCCTCGGCATCAACTTAGGCCATCTAGGCTTTATGGCCGATGTCCCGATATCAGACATCTATCCCAGCCTCCAAGATCTGATCAATGGAGCTTACAAGGTCCATGAGCGTGTCGCCATCCAAGGAGAAACACTGCACGGAGACAGATGCTATGCCGTCAACGACATCGTGATCCACCGCGCTAAAAATCCATCCCTTGTCGAACTTGCCATCCATATCGACGGGATCTATCTCAACACATTTGAAGCGGACGGGATCATCATCGCAACGCCAAATGGCTCGACAGCCTATTCGCTTGCCGCCGGCGGTCCGATCATCAGCCCCGACCTCGAAGCTTTGGCCCTTACCCCCATTTCCCCTCACACGATTTCCAACCGGCCGATCGTCCTCACTGCCAACCAAGAAATTCAGATCCAGTATTTGAGCGACTATGACCCGATCGAAGTGCGCGCCGATGGCCTCAGCCATCACACCCTTCAAACAGGAGAAGTGTTCCGGATCACTAGATCCGCCAAAAATTTTAAGCTGATCAGTTTGCTGCGCCGCGACTACTACTCGACCCTAAGGACCAAACTAGGCTGGTCGGGTAAATTGCGTTAATTCCCAATATGTCTGCAAACGCTGTTTCTCCGTATTCTCCAGAATCTTTCAGGCTTGATCCTTCCCAGCAATGCCTCTACGATTTCATCCAGGCCGATGAACTTCTATTGACCCTTTTTCTCAC
>JAFEGF010000156.1 GCA_018240225.1 Verrucomicrobiota bacterium | reverse complement strand
TAAAGACAAAAAGGGCGATCGAAGCGACCAATACCCCTGCAAAGCTCAAAAAATTTGCAGCTCCGATCGTCTGTCCCCGTTTTTCATTTTCACTGTACAGCTGGATGAAAGTATCGAACGGAACAATGAAAATTCCTCCTAGGACTCCGATCGACACCAAGCAGATGATATCGAAGATCAAATTCGTTGAAAAAATCGAGAGGAGGAAAAAGAAGATGGTGATGCCGATGCCTGCTACGCAAGAGATCCCAAGCTCGATCCTTTTGCGGGAAGCTTTACCGGCAAGAAATGATCCAAAGGCGATGCCGAGGGCGGTCGATAGGAACAGGTATCCGCCTGCAACTTCGCTCAAATGGAGGGATTGGATGGCAAAAGGGATGATGTTCAGCTGGGTAAAGGCTCCAATAAAGAGAAAATAGGCTGAACCGAAAATGGAGGGCAAAAGGTGCCTTTGTTTGCGGCAATCGACAAGCGTATGGAAGATCTCTCGAACAAAAAGGAAATTCATTTTTTTCGTGGAGTCTTGCGCAGGGGTCTTCTTAATTCCGAAAGCTGCGGCAAAACCAGAGATGGCCACAAGCAGGCAGAATCCGGCGATCAGAGTAAAATGACGCTCAGTGACCTCGGTTAAAAAGGAAGCCAAGAAGGTTCCGATGATGATCGCAAGATAGGTAAAAGAGGTGATCAGGCCATTGGCCCGAGAGACTTTGTCGGCAGGAACAAGTTCTGGGATGATCCCGTATTTCGAAGGCCCGAACATCGCGCTATGGGTGGAAAGGCAGAACAAAAGGGTGTAGCAACCCCACACGCTTTTAGTTGCAAAGGCAAAAATGGCAAGGACCATCACGAGGATTTCAGCGCTTTTCATCACAACAAGGAGCTTCTGTTTACTGAAGCGGTCTGCTAAAATTCCTGCGGAAGATGAGAAGAGCAAAAAAGGGATCACATAGATAGCGCCCGTGGCCGATAGGATCTCGCTGGCGCGGTCTGCTCCTAACGCATCAATGAGCAGGAACGCCATGACGAATTTAAAGACATTATCATTAATAACGCCTAAAAATTGGGTTGCGTTGAGATACCCCAGGGATTTTTTCCCGTTGTGGAAAACGAATGGGAGCTTGTTCATCGCCTTCTTCAGGCCGCTTTCTTTTTTTGGACGGAACAATGGCCTATCTCTGTTTAATGAGGGAGCTTCCCTCTAATTTTATTTTTAAGTTAGCATATTATAGGACGCATGTCCACAATTGCATGAGGAGTTTTAAAACTTCCTTGTTTATCTGGAGTGTAACGTGTTTCGAGGGTCTCGGTACTATAGCAACGAACAAAAAATTTTGGCCCAGAGGATGGGCGCGGACCTTTTTTCTTCTCGGACAGCCCCTTTCGAAAACCGCTTGGTGATCGTTCCCTCTGCGGCAATTAAGGAATTTCTCTCTGCCTATTTTGCTAGGCATCCCAACTACAACATTTTTGCCGGTGTGCGCGTCATGCCCCTTGCGGAAGGCTTTTTAGAACTGCTTGCATCAATCAATTTTGAAAAGCAGCTGAGGATCCCGTCCATGCTCGAGCTTTCAATTCTGATCGAACAGCTCATTTGCCAGGCTGTGCATGCATCGATTAACAAGGACAGGAAAGAACTGCAGCCTCTTTTGGAGTACATTGGCCAAGAGTTTTCTACAAACAATAGCAGCGTGCAGGAAAAGCGAATTGCTTCTCTTTCTGTGCACTTGAGCAAATTGTTTTCCCGCTATGGACTATACGGCGAATCATTTTTAGATGACTGGGTGAAGGAAAAGGGTTGGCAGCAATGGATCTGGAACAATGTCTACGCAGAAGGATCGGGCTGGACTTATCCGATCAAATCTCTGAAACATTCGCTTGATCGAGCAAGCGTTGCAGCGCAAGTCCATGTCTTTGGTTTTTCTTCCATGCCAAAGCTATATCTGGAATTTTTCAATCGGCTCGGCTGCGCATTTTATCTCTTAAGTCCTTGCGCCATGTTTTGGGAAGATTTAGCGACCGATAGAGAAAGGATTGGCGCACGGCGGCACCTTGAAAAAATCCAGATAAAAGAAACGGATGTGAATTTATGGGAACAGTATCTGCGCGATACTAATCCTTTGCTGGCCAATTGGGGAAAAACAGGAAGGGAGTTCCTCAAGCTGATTGAAGAGGCTGATTTAGATTCGGATGATCACTATGAAGATCCTGGAAGAGAAACGTTATTGGCTCGTCTTCAGAACGATCTGCTCTATTTGCGCAATCCAAAAGAAATCGGAGGGGATGAAAATTCCGCTCCAGACGATTCTCTCCAGGTGCATTCTGCGCCTTCTCTTTTGCGTGAAGTGGAGCTCCTTTACAACCAGCTTTGCGATCTGATCTCTATGCCGCATCCTGGCAAGGCAGCAATCGAGCCGAAGGATGTCCTTGTCCTTGCACCCGATTTAAACCTCTATGCGCCGTTTATTCAAACGGTGTTCGGCTCTAAAGACAGCGTCCTCTCATTTAGCCTAGAAGGTGTTGCCGATTCAGCTGCGAAAGAGTTGTTCGAAGCGGTCTTGCACCTGATCTCTATGCCTGAGCAGCAGTTTTCTAAAGAGTCAGTCCTTGAGCTATTGACGTTCTCATCGTTTAGGGAAAAGTGGCAACTCTCCTCCGATGACGCAGCAAAGGTCCGCCGTTGGGTGGACAGCGCCAATATCCGTTTTGGGAAGTGGGAAAGCGGATTAGACCGTCTGATCTTTGGAACGCTCATGAAAGTTGATGAGGAATCAGCGCTTGAAATGCCGTTTGAGCTCTGGCCTTGCAGCGGAGTCGAAATTTCAGACCTTGACCTTTTAGGAAAACTTATCCAGCTCATCCGATCATTGCGCGAAGACCTCAAACCCGTTACCGAAAACCAAAAGAGGAGTTTGCCTAGCTGGCTCGATTTTATTGAAATGCTGGTCTCCCGCTATTTTGAACCGTTGCAGGGACAAGAAGCTCTTTTGATGGAAATTTCCAAGCTCCGCTCCCATTTCCCATCAAGCGAGCTTTCCGTATTTGGAGTGGCAACGATGGCCCGCATTTTGCAGACATTGTCCGACTCCCAAACGGGCTCCATGTTTTCCCATAATGCGCAAAAAATTACATTTAGACCGCTAAAGAGCGGCAATATCACAGAGGGACAAGTCATCTGGCTCCTTGGAGTGGACGAAGGCAGTTTTCCACGCACGGAGCCTGCAAGTTCTTTGAATGAAATGAGATCGCATAAAGACCAAGACTTTGTTCCCAAAAGGATCGACGAGGACCGCTATCTGTTTTTGGAGTGCGCGACATTGGCAAAGCAGCATTTGGCGTTCAGCTACCAAAGGCTCGATCCTCAGGACAATAAAGAAAAGGCTCCAAGCTTGATCGTGCAAGAGATCCTTCAGTACATCGATAATCGCGTTGCTGTAATCCACCATCCTGCGATCTCTTTTGACAGCCGTTATTTTTCTTCTGCTCATATTAATGGACCAGCGCTGCCAAGCTTTTCCAAGAGGCAATTCGAGTGCGCGCAAGCCTTCTATTTCGGCAGCCGGCATCAAGAACCTTTTTTTTGCAACAGTCTCGACATACAAAAATCGGATGAAAAAGCTCAAGAACGGGTGATCGATATCAAGCATTTAAAAGAACTGGCAAGGAATCCGATCCGCTTCCATTTCCGCCAGTCCTTAAAGATGTATATGAGCTCAGAGGAAGATGAAGATGGAGATTTCCTGATCTCCGCGTTGTCCCGTTCGATCTTTAGAAAAACGCTTTTAAAACGCTCTCTTAAAACCCAAGAGAAAGTTTGGCAGGAACAGGGCAAGCTTCCCGTCGGAGTTTTTGGGGAAGCTGCCATGGAAGCGCTTGAAGAAGAGGTGTCTGATCTAAAGGAAATCCTATCGGTGTTCCATATCGGGCCGGAGCAAATTTTTTCTGTCGAGCTCTCCTTGCTATGCACTGAACCGTTCTTGCAAAAGACAAGCAAATGGATCCTTCCTGCTCTTCAAGTTCCGATGCCCGATGGCTCATTGGTCCATTTGGTAGGCAGTCTCGATGATTTGACCCCGCGCGGCCTTATTTTTCATGGGGAAGACAAATTGCATGACTGGGTGAAAAGCTGGCCTTTGCTGCTTGTTTTAGGTTGTTTGCAAGATCTCCCTTTTTCAGTTGAAAAAAGTTTGCTGCTTTCTAAAAAAGGCGCTGTCAAGGAGGGATGTTTCTCCAATTATCCAGCTCTCATGCAACAGTATATCAGCTATTACGAGCGAGCATTGCTCGACTTAAGCCCCTTGATGCCGGACTGGATAGCGAACATTCTCACCGACTCTGAAGCTGGACTCGAAAAAAATATCGGCAACTCTCTGAAAAACGACCGTTTTGAAGATCCCGATCTGCAGTGGCTCAAACGGCGCAACGCCCTCCCCGATGCGAAGCAGTGCTGTGCCAATTGGTCGGAATATGCTAGGACCTTGTTCGGTCCTATGCTTGATGCTTGGGGAAAGGGAGGGGCCAATGCAGCAGACTGAAATAAGCGAATTTAATATCCTAAACAGAAATTTATCGGTCTTCGGACACCATTTTCTAGAAGCGTCGGCAGGAACTGGAAAGACGTTTGCCATCGAACACTTTGTCCTCCGTCTGCTGCTCGAATCGGAGGAGCCTCTTCTTCTCGACCAGATTCTTGTCGTGACATTCACACGCGCAGCGACAAGAGAACTGAAGGCGAGGATCCGCAGCAATCTTATCTCTGCATGCGCTCAGCTTCAAGCAAGTAAGGCTCAGTACGATTATCTGAAGGCAATCCTTGAACAAGGGGATGAGAAAGTCCGTAAAAGCATCCGCAGGATAGAAGATGCTTTAGCCTGTTTTGATTCAGCGCAAATTTTTACCATTCACGGATTTTGCTACAGGGCGCTTTCTGAATTTGCCTTTGAAGCTGGAGCGAGCTTTGAGATGAGCGATCCAGACAACTCCCAGCATTTAGGGATCATAGAAGAGGCAGTCCAAGATTTTTTACTGCAGAAGATGGAGCGTTCTGTCTTTAGCTCGGGGCAAACGGCGCTTCTTTTAAACTACTTTAAGAAAAAACCGCAGATGTTAAGGGGGCGATTGGTTTCTCTTGTCAATCAAGAGAAAGAGATCTCTCCATCGCCATCATTCAGCGAATCCTTTCAGGCTTGGCAGCAAGCGCTAATGCAGTTCGACGCTTTGAGGAAAGAGGACTTGATCGCCGATTGGAACCTTCTTGCGTCCCAGTACAAGCAAATGGGCAATGAGCGTTATTTAAGCCAAATGGAGCTGCTTGGCCGGATGCTTGAGAAAAAGCGATGCGAGCCGAATGAGTTCGATCATCTGCTCAAAGAAAAGGAACTTTTTTTAGATAAAATGGAGAGCGGGAACAAAAAGGTCCGCGCAAAAATGCCCGATCCGAGCGCATTGCATTACCCAGCGCTTTTGGAGCAATTGCGAGAGCTCCTCCTTCCAATTATTGCAAAAGCTAGGGACCCGCTGCTGATTTTGCTTCGGCTTGCTCGGGCCTGCCGTCTAGAAATTAGGTCCTGTTTGCAAAGCGGAGAGGCTCTTACTCCCGATGATCTTCTCCGCCAGATGCATCAGAACCTGAATGAAAAAAAGTTTGTAGAAAAGATCCGCGTGCGCTACCGCGCATCGATCATCGATG
>JAFEGF010000155.1 GCA_018240225.1 Verrucomicrobiota bacterium | reverse complement strand
GCTGGAACAGCTCAACGGGCAGCGGGGACGCAGTCCCGACGCATCTCTAGTGGCATGGACAATTGTTAACCGCAACTTAAATACATGATCTCTTCTCTTGAAGTGATGAAAAATTTGTTTTTTATCGGTAACGTGCTATCCTGTGGAAATCATTCATTTTTGCGGGTAGTATCGTATGTCTGTCGCCTGGATTTTTCTTCTATTAGCCGGATTCTTTGAGATCTGCTTCACCATCGCTCTAAAGTTCAGCCAAGGATTTTCAAAACTCATACCGAGCATCATTACAGTGATCTTCATCGTCTTAAGCTTTTTTTCTGTTTCGCAAGCTATGAAGACCATCCCTGTGGGAACGGCGTATGCGGTATGGGCCGGGATCGGCGCCGCCGGAACAGTGACATGCGGGATCATCTTTTTTGGAGATTCGTACCACATTGTTCGGCTGATTTCGATTTTTTTGATCATTATTGGAATCATCGGGTTAAAACTGGCACATGTCGACTAAGATAGGTTCAAAGGTCCCATGTTGAGCATCCTTGCCTTTTCAGCTGCTTTAGCTCTGATGTCTTACTTTGCGGTCCTCTTCGTTTTAAGAAAAAAGGCCAAAGATCTTTTCCTCTCCTTTTTGTTTGCAGCTCAAGCGCTCTTATTATTTGCCTTATTGGACCTACGCACTCTTGCAGGGATAGGCGTAGGCATCCTGATTGCCTTTTTTGCACTAGGAATCGGATTGGCGTTTGTTAGCAAGGACCGGCTCCGCTCGCCCAAGCTTCCTATTGCTTTAGTCTCCATTTTTTCCATTGCGGCATACCTGTACGCATCACTCTTCCACCTGACGGAAGATAAAGGGGTTCTCAAGATCACCCTGACAGGTGCGACGCAGAAGAGGTTTGTTGAATGGAAGACACCGCGATCCTCGCTGACTCAAGCAGAAATGACCTGTTATGAAGTCGTGATCTCAACCTTGGAAGACAAACCCCTCTGGCAGGCCTACGTGTATGGAGACTTCTGCGCAGTCCGTTGTAAAATTATCAGACTACATCCTTTCTTTAATCGATTAGGGATCTCAAACATCTACCACCTCGATGCTGTTTATAACGGATACCGGACTGCTGAAGATTATGGCCGATATCCCGTCGAGGCCACGTCTCTGGCTCCATTTGCCACTTCGATAAACCTCTTCGAACAGTTTTTTTGGAGAATGTGGAGTAAAAATTTTAATAACTACTACACCTCTAAATGGATCAAAAGCGCAACCTTGGAGTCCAATTACTTCCCCCTCACCCAAGCCTCTCTAAAGCCCTACTGCGGCTCATTTCTGCTTACAATCACTCCTGGAGGGCTATCTAGCATCCCTCTGTTAGGACCTAAAACACACTCTCCTTGAAGAGTCAGTTGTCTTTAATCCCTTGAATCCGTTAAAAAAATAATTACAATGAGACCGTTGCATCATTCAGCGATCTAGAAAAAATAGGGCATAACGAGTCCGCATATGCGAGACGGCCCCATAGGGGGCAAGTGAAAATCGAAAGGCTGTTCTCATCAGCTCTTCTCTCATAACAAAAGAGGTATCGAATGCACATCGTCAAAACTTTTGGGCATTTAGTTGGAGGAACGCTTTTGGTGGCTGGCACCAGCATCGGAGTAGGCATGCTCGCCCTGCCCGTTGCGACAGCTGCTGGAGGATTCATCCCCTCTTTGTTTATCTATGCCTTATGCTGGGTGTTCATGCTCTGCACCGGACTGCTTATTTTAGAAGCCTGCATTTGGATGCCCAAAGACGCCAACCTGATCACCCTCTCTTCCCGCTTGCTTGGAAAATGGGGCAAGGTGTTCTGCTGGATCCTCTATTTGTTCTTATTCTCATGCCTGATGGTGGCTCATATCGCCGGCGGAGGCAGTGTCGTTTCACTCCTCTCTAACGGGTCTTTGCCTGTTTGGCTGAGCACAATCATCTACGTCGCTATCTTTGCCCCTGTCGTCTATTTGGGAACATTGTGGGTCGACCGATTAAACCTGCTTCTCATGACAGGGATTGTGATCACTTATCTTGTATTTGTCGGCTCATCCGCAAAATATATCGATTTTAGTTTGCTTGCCCGCATGGACTGGGGAAAATCTTGGCTTGCCCTTCCGGTCGTTTTTACCGCTTTTGGCTACCAAAGCCTGATCCCGACGCTGTTCAATTACATGAACCGCAACGTTAAGAAAATGCGGCTTGCGATCATTTTCGGAACAGCCATCCCCTTTCTTATCTACGTGATCTGGGAAATGCTCATTCTAGGGATTGTTCCATTGGAAGGATCGGGCGGACTTGCAGAAGCGATAGCAAAAGGGGAAAACGCGGTCAATCCGCTTGGAAGCTATCTGCACAACCCTACGCTGCTCGCGATCGGACAAGGCTTTGCCTTTTTCGCAATGACAACTTCATTCTTGGGAATTTCGATCGCCTTTATCGACTTTCTTGCCGACGGATTAAAAGTTATCAAAAAGGGGACAAAAAAGATGAGCCTCTGCGCGCTCATCTTTATCGTTCCCATGATCATTACCTTTATCGACCCCCATCTCTTCCTAACCGCATTAGGATATGCCGGAGGTTTTGGAGTCGCCCTCTTATTAGGAGCAATGCCTGTGATGATGGTATGGGCAGGAAGATACTATGAAGGGCATTCCCTTCTGCATCAGCAGCTGCCTGGCGGGAAGATCACCCTTTCCATCCTCATGGCATTTGTCCTGTTAGAGGTGGCGACCACATTATCAGCCTAATTGCAGCCCGGCATCGATCTCTTTGATCAGGTCCTTTGATGCGATGATCAGTTGCCGATGAGCACAGATCGCTTGAGTAAAATAAGCTCGGTGAGCCACGAGAAGGTTTTCATACGCATCGTAGAACTCCGCCAGATTTTTTGCCGGCAGATCGGCATGTTTGCCTGAGGCGCGCGTATATTGAAGGGTTTCAGGACGGAATAAGGAGGGACAGAGAACAGGCTTATCAACTCCAGACTCAAGCTCCTTGACGGCCTTCGTAAAGATCTGGAACCCTTCATGCCGTCTTTGGATGATCTCATGCTGCGCAAGAAGTCCTTGATCTGTTGAGTTTAATGACCGGAAAAGCTGTCTGACAACCATCTGCAGGTTTTTTCTTTCCTGAAGCCTAACGTCCCTTCCTGAGGCCTCCAAGCTCGTTTGGGCCAAGCGATTGATACTGTTGGCAACAGTATTAAACGTCTGGAAGAACTGATAGTCCATGTTGATCTGGTTCTGTCTTAAGTATTTTAAAGCCTCGCGGAGGTCATTCAGATTTTTTTCAAGGAACTTTATTGCAGGATCATGCTCAAATGGAGTAATGACAATGCACTCTTCTGCTCCATTCCCACCAACAACAGGCTCTTTTTCCAACTTAACCCTCTGTTGAAACCCTGAAAATTCAACGGCCAGCTCAAAAGGGTCGATACAGCTGCTTTGGCACGATTCATAAACTTCTTGATAATGAAAAGTGCCCCTTCTTTCCCAAAATGCGACGAAAATAACATCGGATGACTCCTTTTCAAGAGGAGGAGAATAAAAAATCGTGTTTGACAGCTTTTTGACCTTGTCCACCAATTCTGGAGATGGCGTGCGAGCTAAAATCTCTTCAGAAAGATCAAATGTATTCTGTTCTTCTAATTGCCTAAGAGGAGAAATCGAGCACCGCTCGAAATCCAACTCCCTAAACTCAGCTGGCAGCCCATCCTCTCTATGGGAAGCCGGCCCGTCTAATTGCGGAGAAAGAATCCGCTGAATTTCTTCAGAAAAGCGATCTTGATGCGCCTCTAAGGGAGCAGGAGTCGGAGGAAACGGCCGTATAGCAGCAGGAGCAGCTAATATTACTTTATGAGACATGATTTCCTCATTTTTTAATAAAAAGGCAAAGAGTTTACGAAAAAAAACAAATAACTTCAAGAAACTGTTGTGTCAAAAAGACTAAAATGATTATTAGAAACATTTGCAATCAACAATAAAAAAACATCACATTGCCAGATAAAAAGAGAATAATCATGATAATTACTAAAAAAAGAAAAGACATTCATATAAAGGAACCCGCATCACAGCTAGAACTATTAGATAGCCAGCTATGCCAAGAAAAATCTCAGATGTTCCTTCAAATTTTTAGAAACTGCCTGCACTTTCAGCCATTGCAAAAATACGATAACAATCCTCCTGCTGCCGATAAAAAAGAGGGACTGAGAGAGCCTCTTCTGTTGTTGCATAAAGAGCTTCTTGATCTGTTTGCGCATCCCCATTTGGCCAAAGATCACCGGTATTTATCCCGATTTGCCATCCGGGTCCAACAGCTTAACCACGATGCAGCCTTGGCTTGCAGCCATCGGAAAACAGGTAAAGTTGCCGAGCAGGTCCGCCACTATTTGAACACTCCGCTGGGAGCTCCGTTTGTCATACGGACATCTTTGGCAAGAGCGGCATTGATATTTGGCGAACAGGATCCCCAACTCTCCGATCTCTCAGAGATCTTGCAGGAAATGGCCAAATACGGTCCGAAATTCAATCTGCAGTTGATGAGGATCTTCTCTTTACTTAACTAACACTCATCGCGAGCTTGCCTTTGACCCGATTGGTTTCCAAAAGGCGATGGGCCTCTTGCACACTTTGAACATTGAGAGGCCCTACAACATGAACCTGTGGAGCAGAGATAGCGTTTGTCTCTACAAGCTCGGTGATGTGGGACAAGTGTTTGTGGTAGATCGACCAACTTTTAGCAGGTCCGGAAAATGCCTCCGCTCCAACAAAGACAAAGTGGAGGTTCATATTCCTTCCGAAACACTGGCTCTCCCCTCTTATCCATACAGGAAACTCAAAGCCTGGCTCTTCAGGGGTGATCGAAGAAAAATGACCGGAATGTCCCGTTAGCTCCAAACAGAGCGTCTTCATCTCTTTTCCAACAAAATCGAACGTGGCGGCAAACAGTTCATTGCCATTCAATGCAATCATCTTTTCTTTGAGCTGCTTCGTAGAAAGTCCTTTGTAGAGCTGAACCTGGTTCACTGGGATCTTTTGATTGCGGACGATCGCTTCTTTGGACTCTTCGCTTCCTGCAACTGTGAAAATCGGCCCGCCATGAAAATGCTGCGCCAGTTGGACTGCAATGGACCCGACCCCTCCTCCAGCACCAGCGATGAAGATCGATCCCTTTTTATTCAGGGCGCCGCTAGCAACCATGGCGCGATAAGCTGTCATCGAGACAAGCGGTAAACTTGCTGCCTGCTCAAAGGTTAGTTTTTTTGGTTTTTTACCGACAAAAGCAGCTGGAATGCACAAATATTGCGCATAGCTTCCGTTGGAGCATGGCCCGAACGACATGGCATATACCTCATCTCCAATGGCAAATTGGGAGACTCCTTCGCCTAAGCCGTCAATAATGCCGCTGCAATCAGCGCCTAAAACCATCGGCATCGCTCCACCGCCATACATCCCCTTCCGAATCTTCACATCGACAGGGTTAAATGCGGCTACCTTGATTTTGATACGGACTTGTCCAGACTGCGGCTGCGGCACTGGCAGTTCCCCTAGAACAAACTGATTTTCATCTCCGATTGCATTCAATAGAACAGCTTGCATTTTCATTGTTCGCTCCAAACAGTTTTTCGATATTGAACCTATACTGTTTCCACTTCAATCGTAGAGACGCTTTTGACTTTTGCATCCCTAATTACGGGCCTT
>JAFEGF010000154.1 GCA_018240225.1 Verrucomicrobiota bacterium | reverse complement strand
CAGCTCAACTTGAATAAGTTGGGCGATGCAGGCGGGTCTCAAATTCAGTGGCTGCTGACGCTGGCAGAAATTAACTTTTTATTCGCGTGCAGTATGTGCTCCTCGAGCATCCTCATAGATCCAACGGGCGATCGAATCGAGGGTGATCGCTGCGGCGGCAGGATGGCTGGAAGGATCGACTCCCTTGCCGACCATATCGAAGAGGAACGGATCGGGAAGATTGCTCTTGATCACGGCAAACTGGTACCCGCAGAAGGGTTGGTCCGATACGAACAGAGCTGTGCAAGGCTCCGGGGATTCTTTGACCCAAGCGATGATCGTATCTGCCGTATTGGGCCTCTCGCTGCCTTTCATCGGCACTTCGATAAAACTGACGGACAAGCACCGCATTTCTTCGGGCAAATCAGCCTCGTCCCATAGGATATGCGCGGCTTCCGATTCATTGGCGCATCTGCCGATCAGTCCATCTGCGCGAGGATCCAATGGCCTCATCCCCGTCAACCAAACAATCTCGCTAAAACGGACTCCCTGGTTCCAAAGGTCTTTAAGAAAATCAAGCCGCATCTGCATCCGGGAAGTGGTCGCTCCCAAGATGAGGGCCTTGTCGTAAGCTGCACGGGAAGGCCTCCAGTCGGAAAACAGTCCCTGCTCTGCAGCCCACGTCAAAACATATTGCCGGTTTTCCGCTATGATCTCGCTCATCTCCCACCGCTCATTGCCGGGTTTTCGGAGCCACTGCCTTTGCGTTTGCTCGATCAGGTCCTGCTCTTCAGAAATGCCAAGGGTGCTAGCAAGCTGCTGCAAGGAGGAAGGATCGATTGTCCGATCGAGCAGCGGGTCCGCAAAAGCGAACTGGGACGCGCAAACGACTGTTGCAATGAGCCATTTTAACATTTGAACTTCTCCTCTTTTACTCATAAAGGTTAGCAAAGGAGCTTTTTTTTCAAAAGCCGTCTATGTTAAATTAAATCTTTTAGAGGCAGCCATGAAAATTGCATCCCTTCAGTACCAATACGACTTCCCGAAAGATTTTGAAATATACCGTTCAAAGATCGAAAAAATGGTCGAGTTCCATGCGGCACAAGGGATCGACCTCCTCCTTTTTCCCGAATATGCAGGACTGGAAATGCTCTCCTTTGCGACTCTGGAACAGCTCGATAACTATCTGCCTGCCTACCTGAAGATGTTCGAAGAGTTAAGCCTTAAGCACCGGATGCTGATCTGCAATGGGACCCACGTTGTGAAGACCGCTGATGGGATGTTCAACCGCTCCTTTTTGTTTGCTCCCGGAAAAAAGCCTGTCTTTCAAGACAAGTGCGTTATCACCCCTTTCGAAGCGGAAGAAGGGGTGGTCACTGCTGGGAACTGCATGAGGCTATTTGAAACGGACCTTGGCAAAATCGGGATTTGCATCTGCTACGACTCTGAGTTTCCTCCATTGGTCAGGAAACTTGTCGATGCCGGCGCAGAACTGATCCTTGTCCCCTCCTATACGTCCACGATGCACGGATACTACAGGGTATTCCTCAGCTGCCGCGCAAGGGCGCTGGAAAACCAATGCTACGTGGTCCAATCGGCTATCGTCGGACAGACTGATATCGAAATGGCCTATGGGGCATCTGCAATCTGCTCTCCTGTCGATAATGGATTTCCGGAGGACGGTTTGATTGCTGTGGGAACTTTAAACCGGGCGGAGAGCGTGAAGGCAGAGATCGATCTGGCCAGATTAAAGATGGTGCGCAGCTCAGGGCAGACGAAAAATTTTGCTGATTCCCAACTGCTGTCCCAGCGATCGATCTCTTTTGAACTACTTGACCTGAGATAGCCAGTCGCTCAAATTGTAGTAGTTCGTCACGCGCGTAATTTTATTGTTCTTCAACTCGAAGAATGCACCGCAGCGCAGACGGTATTGCTGCCCTCTTGCTTCCGGCAGTCCGGTGTCTGTGGAAAGATATTTGCCTACAATGAAAAACTCGGCCGATGCGCGGGTACCTTCTTCATTTGCCAAAATGACCAGGTCCTCAGCCTTTTCTTTGTAATGCTGGTTCATCCGGTCCATAAACTGAGAAAATTCTTTTTTGCCAATTTCTTGACCTCCCTGATTGATATCGTGCACAACTTTTTCATCAAGAAGGTTAAAAAAATCTTCCATTAATCCTGCGTTGAATGCAGCATAGTACTTTTTAATCGTTTCAATAGCTTGAGCTTTCATCGTCCTACCTTTAGGTGAGTGATACAATGCAGAATAACATCAAAATCGTTTCCTTCACAGATGAAAAAATGCAGACTCTGATCCCTCAGATCGCACAGCTGCGCATCGAGGTCTTTAAAGAGTATCCTTTTCTCTACATCGGAGATTACGAATATGAAAAAAAATATCTGCAGAAGTTTGCCACAATGAAGGATGCGATCGTCGTTGCCGCATTCGATAACAGCATTCCGATCGGCATGTCTACCGGATATCCCTTTAATTATGAAGCTGACGGTTTAAAACAGGTTTTCCTCTCTAACAATCGCAATCCTTCCGACTACTTTTGCTTTGGTGAATCGGTCCTGCGCAAAACGTACCGGGGACAAGGGATTGGAAAAATATTTTGCAATGAACGGGAGTCCCACGTCAGAAAATTAGGAAAATACCGTTTTATCTGCTTTTACACTTCGATGCGGCCGCTCGACGATCCGAGAAGGCCTGCCGACTATCGGCCGCTCGCTCCGTTCTGGCAAAGCCGCGGATTTAAAGAACATCCGGAACTGATCGGCACCGTTTCCTATCAAGAGATCGGAGAGGATTCTGAATCGCCGAAAAAGATGATCTTCTGGATCAAAGAGCTCTAAAGCTCTTTCATCCTGGCCTTCCTACTATCCTGTTAAATTCTCTTCTTTTTCAATGGATCTCTTGCATAACCCGCTTTGGCTGGAAAAATCGGAGATTTTTTCACGGGTTTTTAGAAGCTGTCCTAAAACCTCGTCTATAGGGATTTGAGAGCCTTTTTGATAAACTTTGACGGGCCTTGCATTCTGGTGACAAGGGCATATGTTTACATATGTCTGAGGCTGCGGACGCACGAGAAGGTTCGGTGAACCTTCGCAGTGAGTAGCAGGTGAATCGACCTTGGGCGCGAACGGGGAGACGTCAAAGATCGCAAAAGGATCCAAAGACCGATGGCATGGTTTTAGGACAGCTTCTTAGAAACTGTTTACAGTTTCGGATCTCCTGAATGAATCGGCGAGAGAGTGGGATAAAAACCTGTGAAAAAAGAACGACTTTGCCAGGCGAATGGGGATATCCAAGAGAACTAACTCTTCAAGGCGTACTCGAAAGCTCTCTTGTTCGCCTCTGTGATCTCTTCTAGGGACAGCCCGCCAAAACGGTGGGCCCTCCAGAGCTCATCCGACAAGGAAACTGAGAACAGCAAAGGATCGTCCGTGCAAAAAATGACAGGATGGCCATGCCGCAACATGTAGATGCCTGGATGCTCATGCAAATCCTGAACCATTTGGACGAGGACGCTGCTGGTCAAACAGACCTCCAGAGGGATCTTCTTTTGTAAGATCCAAGCTTTAGCTTCCGGAATAAGATGGACCCCATGACCAATCCGTTCCGGCTGCAGCAGCTCCAACAATAGCAACTGGTCCTGCTCTCTTGGGTCCTCTCCCATGTGCACAATAAAAGGAATTTCAGCAGCCTTAGCCCGCACAAGCTCTTCCTGAATTGCCTGGACATTTCCAATCGTGGAATCGCCGGAAAGATCGATTCCTGCGACTCCCCTGTTTTGGTACTTAATCGCCAAATCAATTGTCTTTCGAGCGCTTGCCAACGAAGAGTTCCTCTGAAGGCTTAAGAGCACTTTTGCGGTGAAGCGATCAGATTTTTCCGCTTCTATTCCAGCTAAGACAGCCTGTAAATAGGACTCAACACCGCCGCCTAGATCTTTTAGACCAGTGCGGATTTCCACATAGGCAATATTGTCCGCTTTGAGCTCTTTGCAAAGAGCCTCGACACCCTTTTGCACCTTGGTTTCCGTATCCACAAGCTGGCGGACGATCTCAAAAACGGTGAATACCTCATTATAAGCGATCCGATTGGAAATAGAAGAAAGGGCGTTTTCCAAAGTTTCCCTTTGCTTGTTGGAAGCAAGGGAAAAAAGATAACTTTTGGGATAAGCTCCCCCCAAATGCAAATGTAGCTCTGCTTTGGGAAGCTCGCGAAAAAAGGGATCTGCATGAGCAGCTAAAAAACTGTGAAGCAACATCATCAATCCTAATAGCCCCTGTTTCATTTGTACCTTTTATATTTCAAAATCTAAAAATCAATCTGCGCAGAGAAAGAGACCCCTTGGTACGCCAAATCTCCAGGGTTGTTAACAAAGGAACCGTTTGCAGGAGGGTTGGTCTGCACTAAATTGGTATTATAGAGAAGTTGGTTTTGCTGCGTGTAAAGGTGGTACTCATAGGCGCCTTTGACGCTTAAGCGCCAACGTTCCCGATGAAAGGCATGAGACCATTTTAAGCCAAGCTGAATGTCATAGATGCCGCGGGCGCAGCGGAAGCTCTTCTTAAAGTGATAAGCGCGGGCAGGATTGAATGTTTGCTTTTGATCGATTTCGAAAAAGCCCCAGAGGATGGAATAGTCCGCTGTCGAAAAGATCGACCAATCCCTTCCAAGCATCCAATTCGCCTCGATCCCCGCTAAAAATCCGAAGCCCCAAAAGTCCCAATCGATTTTATGCTTCGATCCTACCTCAGAAAGGAGGGCATAGTTTGCATGGACCGACTGATCGATCCATGCTGATCGGAGGCCTCCGATCGGCCTTAATGTCAAATGACGGCTGACGCCAAACTCTTTGCCAAGCTGCAGATCGACCTGATTTAAATCGATTTTCCAATGACCGGAAACCTGTGTAATGATCCCTGTCATTGTATTTTGATAGCCGATCGGCTGGTCGATGTCGACGATATGGTTTGGCTTGGTGTTCCGATCAATGGTCTTGGAACCGTGGCTGCTGATCCTTGTCCAATAAATCCCTAAGTCCCATTTGCCATGAGGGATCAGATAACCTGCTGAGAGGCGGAATCCTCCATTCCAGTCGAACTTGGCTTGCCTAACGAGAAATTGTTTTGGAGGTTGGTTGCCAGACCCTGGATTGATGATTAAAAGGGCATAAGTGATCCCTTCTTCCGCTGCCTTCCAATAGAGCCCCTCTCCTTGGACCCAAAGATTATAACCATTGGAAACTGTGGGCCGCGCTGCAGGATTATAACCTGGGGATTGTACTTGAGCGCTGGGCCTTTCGATCTCCTCTTCCCATTCCGATTGGGCAATCCAATGATCCTCATTGTTCATCTCATAGGAATCGAATCCATGCGCAAAATCATCCCCTCCTTGCTCGTGCGAGAATAAAAGGGATGGGAACAAAAGGGTGCAGATTAGATATACACAGAGTGATTCAAAATTTGGAATTTGGAACAGCTGGCGCACAGAATTTGGGCAAGACTTCAGCCGTCGCCGAAACAGGCCATGTGAATACACATGGTCGATGCAGGCGGGACCAGAGTCTGGGATGCCAGCAAAGCCAAAACCAATTTTTGAACCACGATGTGTATAAATCAGTTTCATCATAGTATGACAGCGCGGAAACCCAGCCCTTTAGGGCTGGGAGGAAGCACTGCTCCATTTTTTAAGATTGAAAATAAAATAAGCTTAAAAGAAAATTTTTGTCTATGAAAC
>JAFEGF010000153.1 GCA_018240225.1 Verrucomicrobiota bacterium | reverse complement strand
TTTCTTTACACGCACGCAGCCCACCCGCTGGCCTGTGTGCCTCGTGAGGCGCGGGAAAGCGACCTGTCTCTCTGTACAACGATGAGGATCGAGTTGTATTGATGTGCGTGTTCAAACTCGACGAGCGACGTGTGAGGAGAGGCGCGCCCCCCTTCTGGGGCGGTGGCCTCCTCCTCGCTCTTTGCGCTGGTCGGCCGCATATTGGTATGATGAAGATCAAACCGCAAGTAAGCCGGTCGTGCCTGTTCGGCGTGTGCGCGTGCGGCGTCAGCCGCTCGCTCGCTCGCGCCTGTGACAACGATCAATGGCACCTTGCACAGTAGCGGCACCTACGCGAGGAGTGCGTCTAGGTTTTTGCGAGGGCTCGGGCGGGTCAGGCGAGGAAGGAGAGCAGCTTCAGAGGAGGGGGCGGGCGGGGGCGTAACAGCCTCTCTGCCTTCTCTGCGAATCACTCTTCCACCTGTCTGTCTCTTGGTCTGCTCGGTTAAAGAAGCTCATTGCCAGCGCCACACCCTACGCACGCATGCGCCTCCCGTTGGCTGTCAGCTGCAGGGAACGGTTCGCGCCTTGAAAACGCGCGAAACACAGACACACAAGGTGACACAACCGAACCGCGGGGTGCGAGTCTAGGGCGGGGCATCGACTCCCACCCGGTGCTCGTACTCACCCCTGCGGGAGCAGTTGCTGTTCGTAGATTGGGACGCACGAATCGAGAGCATCGAGCGAGCGGTTCTCTCTCTGGTTAAAAAAAAAAAAAAAAACGAGAGAGAGAATCACGAGCGAGAGAGACTCCATTCATGGTCGCAAAAGAGAGGGCGCGCGCCGTGTGCGCGGTTCCGAGAGAGGGACAAGGCGGCGCGCTCGCGCCCGGCTCTATACGATAGTTACCTGGTTGATCCTGCCAGTAGTCATATGCTTGTCTTAAGTGTGGAGCGGCACTTTATCGAAATTTTGTACTAGAGAGCCTCGTAGCCAGGAAACACCCGGACGCCTCCGGCTTCAAAGAGTGAGTGAGGGCACAGGCACTCAGGTGCCTCGTGGATGAATCGGCACAGCACGCGACCATCGAGGTCCGTGTGGGGGCACACGTTGCGGCGCCTGTTGTTCCTGCCCTCCTCCCAGACGAGGTGTGCAGGATTCCAGCAGCGCTTGTTGTGGCAAAGATGGCTCACCTCGGGGTACTCGAGGCGGGCGTCCGGCTCGAGGCGCTGTTCGCGAGCAGCGAGCACGTGCACCAGGTAGTAGCCTTGATGAGCCCCGTAGCCGGAGCCGTTGAGCTGCAACTGGCAGTAGCCGGAGCCTTGGGGCGTAAGGGTGCATTCAAAGCACTCTGACGTCATGCTGCCGTGCTTGCGCCTCCTTGTGTGGTAAGCTCGAATCACGTCCATCTTAGCTTTGACGACCAGCTCAGGCAGGTTGCGATATCGGGTGTGGTCACGAATCTTTGGCATCTAATACAAACAGATCAATACTTGCCACCGATACATGGGACAAGTGGGCATGAAAAGTACTCGGAAGTGCCTGCTAGTTCGACAACAGCGGTCACAACACCTTGCAGCTTGCCGCTATGTAATCAGGCGGGGCGAAGTCGGCGAAGTCAGCGAAGTCGGCGAAGTCGGCGAAGTCTTAGCTTCGCACTCGTTGTCTACTGAAGGTGCCTGTGAACCTGCTGCGCTCGAGCAACACCCTCAAATTGCGGGAACCCCCTTAGAGCTCCAGTCTACCAAGTCAGCCTCTTGGAACACCGATAGAATCCAAAGACAGCTGATGGCCGGGCTAATGGCCCTGGGTAAGGTGAAAACGACTAGAGATTGGGCAATCCGCAGCCAAGTCTCGGGTGCCACCACATGTGCGTGTGTGCGTGGCTCCGGGATGCTGTTCAGAGACTAGATGTGGGTGGGCGAGAGCCGCGCGCGTGTGCGTGCGTGCGCGCGCGCCTCGCTTAAGGTATAGTCCGGCCCCCGCTCGGGGAAACCCGGGGAATCAAGCCGCAAAGATTAAGCCATGCATGTCTAAGTATAAACTATTTATACGGTGAAACTGCGGATGGCTCAATAAATCAGTAATAGTTTATTTGATAGTACCTACTACTTGGATAACCAACCGCCGGGGTGTGCGTGCGCATCCCCTACAGTTGTCCATCAGAGTCACTCCCTCTCATTACTCGGAGACGAGTGGGAGGGAGGGCTAGTTGTGTGCTCGCTCTCACCTTGAAGGAGAGTAGCCACTGCGACACCATCAAATTGCGGGAACACCCTTAGAGCTCCAGTCTACCAAGTTGGCGTCAGGAGAAAAAAAAACCAAGAGAGTGACAGCCAATGGCCGTGGCTAACGACCGCGGGTAAGGTGAAAACGACTTGGGATTGGGCAATCCGCAGCCAAGTTTCGTGCGCTCAAAGCACGGAATGCTGTTCAGAGACTAGATGTTGGTGGGCGAGAGCAGCGCGTGTGCGCGCGGGCCTCGCTTAAGGTATAGTCCGGCCGCCGTCGAAAGGACGCCGCGGAACAGACCGAACTGTAGTAATTCTAGAGCTAATACATGCGAAAAATCCCGACTAGGTGCGCTTGGGAGGGATGTATTTATTAGATGAGAAACCAATACGGCCCTCGTGGTCGGTTCTTGGTGAGTCATAATAACTTTGCGGATCGCATGGCCTCGTGCCGGCGACGCTTCATTCAAATTTCTGCCCTATCAACTTTCGATGGTAGGATATCCACTTGGACAGACCCGGAAGCGTAGTTGTATTCACACATTGCTAGAAGGCAACGACAAGCGGCGCCGCTTGTGTCCCACGCTTGTTGCATGCAGACACGCAGGAACGTGGCGACAGTAGACCGGCTGCTCGCAGCCGTCCACGTAGCCACAACCACGCGTGCTGCCGCGACAGCGCTGTCGGTCGAGATTGGTCAACCGTGGGCCGATCGCAACGTGGCCAAACCTGTGACACAGGCAATTGTGGCACAGGTGGTCGGCATCGTGCGAGTGCGCGGTAGAACTGACAGGGAACGGCTCCAGCATGAAGCGGAGCGCCACGTGCGTCACTGGTGGCCGGACAGTCGGTCCACAGCGCACGCAGGGCGAGTCCTTTTCAGGATTGCCAGACTTGTACGACGAAACACGGCAAGGGTTAGCCCCCTCGCCGCTCGTAACGTCCCTCGAGTTGGCGTCGATCCGCAGCATGGTCGCACACAAGTCAGCCCACGGCACAGAGTATACAGCGGGCAGGTGCCCACCAGCTTCCCGCGCGGCTGCAATTATTGCAGCGTCGCGTTGAGCAGCAGCATGCAACTGCTGCTCTTCCTGCGCGCTTCGCGCTGGGGCGCGCAGGAGTGCAAGCCGCTCCTCTGCGTCGGCCACCCTGACTTGCTCTGCTAGCATCCAGTCACTCTGCTCTGCCGAGCGGCCATGGATGCGGTCGTGCAGCTCGTCGTACTTGCGCTTCCAGTCGTGAATACTGTTGTCCAAGCCAGCCATCAATAGCGGTGCGAAAAACATTGCTAGTAGACCAGGTTCAAGGCCCTAAGTAAGCCACACCCTCCTGCGAAGTCAGCCGACTTCGCCTGACTTCGCCTGACTTCGCAGGACTTTGCGCGCTGTGGCATGGGAAAGGCAAAGGAACAAGTCTGCAACACCATCAAAATGCGGGAAACCCCTAAGAGCTCTATCTACCAAGTTGGTTACTGACACAATTACAAATAAGAAAAGGTCGGTAGGCCAATGGCCGGGTTAATGATCCCACGGGTAAGGTAAAAACGATAGAGATGCAACAATGGGCAATCCGCAGCCAAGTCCTACTGCGCACACAGAAAGCGTTGTGCATGAGGGATGCTGTTCAGAGACTAGATGTTGGTGGGTGGGGAGTACGTAACACGCCCCGCTTAAGGTATAGTCCGGTCCGGTGGCGAGAGCCATTGGGTACATACCGAGGATAGAGGCCTACAATGGTTTTAACGGGTAACGGAGAATTAGGGTTCGATTCCGGAGAGGGAGCCTGAGAGATGGCTACCACTTCCAAGGAAGGCAGCAGGCGCGCAAATTACCCAATCCTGACACAGGGAGGTAGTGACAATAAATAACAATGCAGGTCCCGAACAGGGAGTTGTAATTGGAATGAGAACAATTTAAATCCCTTATCGATTAACAATTAGAGGGCAAGTCTGGTGCCAGCAGCCGCGGTAATTCCAGCTCTAATAGCGTATATTAAAGTTGTTGCAGTTAAAAAGCTCGTAGTTGGATTTCGGCGTGCGCTCGGGCTGGTCGGCCGTCATGGTCTGTACCGTTCGGGTCACGCCCCACTGTAGGATACTCACCGCTGTCCTTAACTGGATGGCGGTCAAAGGCTGGCGCGTGCGGGGCAACTCGTGCGCGTCCGCTGGGGTTCCTACTCTTTTACTTTGAGCAAATTAGAGTGTTCAAAGCAGGCAATCGAGCCTTGAATACTTCAGCATGGGATAATGGAACAGGACTGGGGTCCTGATTTCGTTGGTTTCTGGGATCTCAGTAATGATTAATAGGGATAGTTGGGGGCATTAGTATTTAATTGTCAGAGGTGAAACAAGTTTCTGCTCATCTTTACTCAACAAACAGACACACGACAGCGTTTGCGTGGCCAATGCAACGCTTGCGAGCGTGGCACACGTTACGCTCCATGTTGATCTTGTGGTTCTCAAACACAAGATGCGCCGAGTTGCAGCACCAATTGTTGCCGCAAAGATGCGAGCAGTCAACTTGACTTACGGGCAGGTTGAGCCGCTCCGCAGCCGCGAACACGTTGTCGTTGTGCTCGTACTGCATGATGACGTGCGTGAAGCGGAACCAGGTGTAGTCAACGTTGACACGCAGGTAGCCACCTCTGTCGGGCGCAATGTCCGAGGAGCGCTTGCAACCGCCAGCAACCGTGACCAGGTAGTGGGCCTTGTAGTGCTTCTCGAGCAGCAGTGCAGAGAGCGAGCGCACGTCATTGCGACGTCGGCGCTTGAAGAACGGCGCGCTCTTGGGTGCGTCCTCCTCGCGTTCAGGGTGGTCCCACTCGACGACAAGCCGGAGTGGTTGCAACTCGTCGCTCGAGACGAGCTCGAGCCTGCCGTGCAGTGCTTGCGAGAACATCTGGATCGGCGTGCCGTCTGCCGCCTTCAATTCCACCTCGTCGCCGTTAGGCATCTCGAGAGTGACGTTGAAGACGCGTTTGTTGAGAGCCAGCTTCTTAGAGGGGGGCTTAGTGCGCCCCTGCTGCTCGGCCATGACAATGATGAGCGAAAAGAAAGCAAGAGTCTCGCCTCCCAGAGCAGCCACTGAAAGGTCGCTGCTAGTGAGCTGTCCATATAACCTGTGCTGCGAAGTTAGACTTCGCGGACTTCGCGGACTTCAATCACGACCGGCTGATTGCGGACAGTTTGCGACACCATCAAATTGCGGGAACACCCTAAGAGCTCCATCTACCAAGTTGGCATCGCACGAGGAAGAGCGATTTGCCAATGGCTAGGCTCATCACCTGGGTATGGTAAAAATGATGGAGATAAATTGACACATCAATAATGGGCAATCCGCAGCCAAGTCTCGCCCTTCTAAAGACAAAAACGACATCACAGAAGACGAGATGCTGTTCACAGACTAGATGTTGGTGGGTGGAGCGTGCGTGCGCGCGCTCCATCTAAGGTATAGTCGGGCCCGCCCGGGAAACCCCGCGGGAGCAACCGGAAATTCTTGGATTTATGAAAGACTAACTACTGCGAAAGCATTTGCCAAGGATGTTTTCATTAATCAAGAACGAAAGTTAGGGGA
>JAFEGF010000152.1 GCA_018240225.1 Verrucomicrobiota bacterium | reverse complement strand
AGCTCAACTTGAATAAGTTGGGCGATGCAGACGGGTCTCAAAGTCATTGGCTGCCCGACACAGCCAAAAACCGATTTTTCATCTTGTTTGTGTATATAAGTAAACGAGGATGGATCGAGGGAGCTGCAACACTCCCTCGTTCATTTGAGGCAATTGCCTCATTTAAAAGTGGTATTTGACTGCGCCTTGGACCGTCTGGTCGTAGAGATAAGTCACAGGACCTTCCCGGAAGCGGTATTCGACGGCAAAGTCGGCACGCTTATTGAACCAATAGCCGATTCCAGCAATCGCCTGCCATGCAAAGCCGTTCTTTGTTCCAGCGTGTGCCAAGTGGAAGTTGTTCGCACGGATATTTTGATGTCCATATCCAATCCCTGCGCCAACATAAGGGGTCAGGCACCATTGTTTGAAACCAGGGATTTCAAATAGAGCATTGACCAGCGTCGAAAGGGACCAAATATGGCCGCCTGTGCTGATATTAGCCCCTTGGAAGCGGACAGCCCGGATCCGGTTATTTTTGAAAACTTCTTCGATCTCCAAACGGATTCCACGGCGCCAGCGGTAGCCGAACTCCCAGCCGAGCGAATATCCTGCAAACGGTTTGATCTTCTGATGCTCATGGGTCGAAGTGCACAAGAAGTTCACTCCGCCATTTACTCCCATGTACCAGCCATCGCGAAAGGTCTGTTCGTTGCAGCAGGATCCTTTGACATCGCAAGAGGAGGGAGATGCGCTGTTCGTTTTTTCTCCTGCATTTAATCCGAAGACAACAGCTAGCAGAGAAAAGATCATGCAACTGATTTTTGTCATTTTCATTGAATTCTCCTTAAATCTTCCATCCTACTGTAATACCAAACTCGTTTTCACAACGCTGGAGGAGTTGCAACTCCCAAAATCTTTGCTGCACCTAAAGCTAGGACATAAACGCAATAGCATGTGTTCCCGTCTGGCAATTCAGGGGCAACACCTAGATCGCATACCATCAAATTTTTGACGCCAAAGACTCTGAGGTTACCGTCGACGACTCCGGTTGCCATAGAGGTAGCCATCTGTGTGGTCCCTGCAATATGAGATGCAACTGTTGAACCACCCGGCTGCTTAGCTGCAGCGAAAAGTTCATCATTCGTAGCTGTAGCCATGTTAGGGGGATATACCACATTTGCGGCACCAAATGCATTCGCGATCAATTTATAGGCTGCCACAGTAAGATTTGCATCTGTACCATTCACGGATACACCACTATCTGGATATATGGCTCCATCTGAGTACATCCCAAGATCAAGATTTGGCTGAATCAATGGATTTGTGCTGACAATTTTTACACTTCCTCGACTATTTGGATTAAGCATGAATGAAATGACCTGCGAAACACCCCCTCCAATATTGAGGGCAACAACTTCCAACCTTCTTGTCGAGTCATTCGGATACACAAAAGGAGCTGCAAGAGCTGGGGTCCCGGATGCGTTTACAAACCCCTGCAAAAAAGGGTCTCCACCAGCACTGCCTAAAACAATTGCATTAGGACCGTATTGATTATTCAAATTAGCGCCCACATTAGGATTATTAACGAGCACATCGATACCAAGGGATTTGAGCAATGACGCATCGCCTATTCCGGATCTTTGCAAGATTGCAGGAGAGTTGATAGCGCCAGCGCATAAAATGATCTGCTTGCCAAAAGCCTGGTTAATTTTGTTCGGCGAGTCTGCATAGACAAATTCAACGCCGATCGCTGTTTTTCCATTGAATAAAACCCGGCTTACAAAAGCGTTTGATTCTATTCTGAGTAATCTTTTGCCTTTTGCCTTTCCATTGGGCAAGACAACAGGATCCAGAAAACTTTTTGATGCAAAGCTACGTTCGCTAACCGATCCCGGAGCAGATCCTGGCGTTGCAAACATTTGAAAGGCTGAAAAACCGACATATGGAGTACCTGTTGTCCCTATATCAGTTGGATCATTGTAATCATCAACAAATCCTGCATTCATTGCTGTCGCAAGCGATATCGCAAATGGATCGGAACTGACGGCACTACGTTGAGTTAGGCTAATTGGGCCGCCGGAGCCTCGTTGTGCAGGATTGAACGGGGTGCCATCCGGCGTATAATTCTCCAAGGCGATCATCAAAGAGAGCACATTGTTATACGCCCACATCGGATTTCCAGAGAGAGTGGCCCAGTTATTGTAGATGGTCGGTGTACCTCGAACTGCTTGCATGTAATTATGAGCACTGCTTCCACCCCATCCTCTTCCTTCTGAGTAAATGGACGCTTGAAGAAGCCCTGTTACCACGCTATATGTAGCTGCATAAGCAGGATTATAGGTAATGTCCGTCCATGCCTGCAGCAAAGGAAATATTGGCTGTGCAATTAATATTTGCGGATCGTTGTCATGGTTCATGCCAGCTTCGAGGACAAGCACTTTCTTTTTTCCGCTATCAGAGAGCTTGCGGGCAAGAACCGCTCCTGCTGTTCCGTTTCCGACGATCACATAATCATAAATAATCTCCGTTTCACCAGCCGAAAGACCAAGGGAGCTTGCAATCAAGATGCAAAAACCAATCCATTTTTTCATTTTCAACATATTTCCTCTCAAACTGTGAACATGCACTTAGGTACTAAACACGGGGACCGCATAACTGAAGCGCAGAGCAATTTCCGCCATCGTTCAGTTTTTATTTCTCTTCCGTAGAACTTATTTAAAACTTCACTCCGACAGCGCCGCCGACAAAAAAGGCATCGAAATTATGGTTGATCGGCTGGATCGGATCATGGTTCATTTCGCCAAAACGGGTATAATAGAAGTCTCCGAACGCATCGATGAAAAAGTGTTTGCAGAATGTGTATCGGAATCCTGTTTTCGTCGTAAATCCCCAAGCTTCCCGATTCAAATGCGTTGTTTCAAACCCATCGTAGTTCTTAATGCGCAGCAAGCTGTATGTCGCTCCAATGCCAAAGTAAAAATCAAGTCCGGCTCCGCAGTGCACCTCATATTCAAGTCCTGCGCTGAACGGGATCAAATTGAGCTTTGTGTAATATCCGAAGCCGATCGTTCTTCCCGTCTTTGTCGTCCAGCCGATATTTTCCCAAAGGAGCAATTGGTCCCCTTTTTGCCAAAGGTTTCCGGTTAGGCGATAAGAACTCTCTACTTCTAAAGTAGGAGATGCCGTTCCATAAATTTCTCTGATCTGATGTTCCAATGGAAGGAAGGCTGCGCCGCGGACTTGGAATGTCCACGGAGTGCACTTCGGATCTTGGAACCCGCCGCAGCAGCTTGATTGTGTTTGACCTTCTTGCGTCGATTCCTGTTGCGAGGTTGTTGTGGTTGTTTCAGTTGATGTCGGTTCTGCGGCAGTCGTATTTCGGAAGACTGGACCGTACGACAACAATGGAATAGGAGCTAAACTCAACACAAATAAGAGCTGAGGAATGATCAAAAGGCTAAAACCTGTCAAAGCGCGGGTACCGTTTCGCTTGCATTTATCCATCTCAGAACTCCTTAATCGAGCATATTCATTCCTTATATAACAACAAATTGGAATATTGAACAAAATATTTTTTTATCTGTTCTGAAAGAAAGATCTTTGCAGTAGACAGAAATCCTGATCATCCTAGCAACTTGTTTATACATTGATTTGATTGGCTTTATCAATGTGATGGATCGCTTTTCCGCGGACAAAAATATAGAAGACTCCGCCGAAGCATTCAGAAAAGGGGCGATTGTCAAACAGCTTTACATAACGTTTGAGCGCTTCAGCGTAGATCGATGCTTGGAGAAAATAATCGTGCTGATCCATCGACTTTAACACATTTTCTGGCGAATAGTCTTGAAGCGATGAGCCTAAATAATTGGTCTTCCAATCGAGCAAGTAATATTTCTTGCGCCATTCAAAGACAAGATCGGCAAATCCTTTCATCAACCCTTTTTCAAAAGGAAAGAGGAACTCCATCTCTTCCTGGATCTGCACAGGGGGAATTTCACTTAAGGAAAATCCTTTTAGAGGCATATGAAGCAAATCCCAAATCGTTTCAAAAAGAGGGTCTTTCCATTCATAGAGCGAGGTGTTGGCGGTTTGCTTTTCAATAAGGTTGGCAATCTTTTTCTGTTGCGGGAAGAAATGGAGTCCCTGTTGAAAAAGTTTTTCCATGATCGAATGGAAGATCAATCCTGTTTGCGCGCCAAAGGGCATGTTAAGCGCAGATGCCTTTTCATCCATCTTTTCGAGTTTTTGAAAGGGCTGCGCTTCGGGGTCTCCTTTTTTAGCAAGCGAGCTGTAGGAAACGATCGGTTGAGCCGGAAATGGCTTCAGCTCTTTTGGCGGAAGGTTAAGGATGATCTGATGTTCATCTTGAGCCGAAGCAAGAGGGGATAGTTGGACTCTGGAACAAGTAATCGATGCTCCATCCTTAATCTCGTTGAGAAATGCCTCCACATGATCATAGTCGAAAGAAGGAAGGGCTGCTGCTGTGAAATAGAGCTCGATCGGAGAAGCGTGGCCAGCTTCAACAGGTGTATTTTTCAAATCAAACGCAAGGGGGATATAGACCCTCTTCTTGGCCCGCGTCAGCGCAACATAGAGCTGGCGCAGCTTCTCCGCATCGATCTCTCTAATAGCTTTTTCGCATGCTGGGTCATCCAGATCCAACGGGACAATCTCGCCTCCTCCTTCTTTCTGAACGGCGATCTCATCTTTGAGCGGTTGGGATGATGCAACGCCAAGGGCAAAGACAACGTCGAACTCAAGTCCCTTGCTCATATGCATCGTTAAAATTTGGACCGCATCTTCGTCGCTGCCAATCCGCTTTTTCAGCCGACTATCTTCTTCCATTGAAGCAGCGGCCATCTCGTCAAGAAGGGAAATCCATTTTTCCGAGACCCTTTTTTTGGACCATGCTGTTTCGACGATCATCTCGGCAAGCTGTTGCAAATCGCAATAGAGATCGAGATTCCCTTGCGACAGCAAATGCTCTTCTACAGAATGCTCCCGTCCCCACGCTGACGTTAAAAATTCGCGGAAAAAAGGGGAAAAACCCGATTGATGCAGCAGGTCCTGAAGCAAGATTGCTTTTTCTTTTGCCTCCCTTAGAGCCTCTTTTTCAAACGAGCCGCTAAGTTGTCCATGGGTCCATCCAATCAAAGGCCCCCCGAGAAATTTTTTAAGGCGGCTCAAATCGGAAGGACTGCTAATGGCATCGACAAGTTCGTACAACGCAATAAACGCATCCGATTCATTCAATGCGCCGCTTTTGCGGATGACGGAGGGGATGCGGCAACTTTTCAGGAATTCCCATAACCGCTGCGCTTGATAACGGTCTTTGACAAGGATGGCAAACTGGCTCCATGCACCCCTATTTTTTCTACTGAGGATCTCTTGGGCGATGTAGGGGAAGAATGTGTTTTTTTCCAATGCTTCGGAGGGCCAACGTCCGTTTCGTTTTGATTTTTCCGCCTCCGCGGCAAAGAAGTGGACGCTTCCGAGATCATCAGGCTCTACCGCCTCTTTGCCTGCTTTGACAGGGATCACATCGAGGCTGATTCCCAGATGAGGCAAGCTCATCCACCCTTTTGTCCTTTCTGATGCAAATAATCGGTTCAACGCATCGACCAAAGCGGGCGTCGACCTATAATTGGTGTCTAAATATTTTCTGCTCTCTTGTCCTAACGCGTCGGCTGCTTTCAAGTACGTGTAGAGGTCGGCATTCCGGAAAGCGTAGATCGACTGTTTCGGATCGCCGACCAAACAGACGGAGCGCATATGGCCGATAAAAAGCGTTTCAAAGATTTCCCATTGCAGAGGA
>JAFEGF010000151.1 GCA_018240225.1 Verrucomicrobiota bacterium | reverse complement strand
CTTCCATGCTCAAAGAACGGTGCGACCAACTGCTCCTTCAAGCTAAAGATGCGGCTCAAGCCAAAACAGATTCCTTACTTGCAGAAAAAGAATCCGCATTAGCTCGCGGCAGTGCCGCAAAAGAGGGACAGCTTGCAGCAGCGGCAACTCCAGATAAAGCACCTCCTCCGCTTGGCTTATCGCAACCCAAGCCAACTTCTGCGCTGCCTCCGGGAATTAAGGAGGGCGCACAGAATGTACAGAAACAGCCTCTGGAAGTTCGCAATAAGCTCGAACTGCGCAACCTTCCTTTGAATGTCCAAAACAATGCGATGAAGCCTCCCATCCTCGTATCATTAGCTTACCCTATTGAACACAAGATCCAAACTCCTACAAAGGCCAGCTCTGCTAAAAAAGGCGAATCTCAAGACAAAGAAGAAAATAAAGCGGAAGGAGGCGGAGCAAAAATCCATCAACAGCAAATGGTCTTTGTCCCCGAAGGGCCCATGATCCATGGAGATCCTTTTAGTTATCAAACTGAAGCAGGCAACTCCCCTCAAGTGATCATTGTTCCGTCGTTTCTTATTGCGGCGTCCTGCGTTACTAATGGACAGTTTGCCGACTGGCTGAACGAAGCCTTTACTGATGAGAAGATCCAGATCGGAGAAAAGGGGCTCATCCTTGATAAGCAAAAAAATGTGATCTGCGCTACGCAGAGTTCATCGAACTCCAGTCAAATCCAGATCAAAGTGGATAAAGGAACGCTCACATTCGATGTGCTGCCCGGAGGAGAATCCAACCCAATCGTCATGGTCAGCTGGCATGGAGCGCGGGCCTACTGTGAAGCATATGGGCTTAGGCTGCCTAGCGAAATGGAATGGGAAAAGGCAGCGGGAATGCAGCCGCAATCAGGCGAAGAGCCTCTTGTAAAGTTCCGTTATGGAGTTAGTAAAAATACGGTCGATCCTACTTGCGCCAATTACAGGTCGGACCTAAGCAGCAAAGGAGAAAAGTTCCCAAAACAGATCAATTTCTATAATGGAAAGTCCCAGATTTCCATCCAGGGAAAAGCCTACACGACTCAAGATGCGAGAAGCCCCTACGGGTGCTATGACATGTGCGGCAATGTGCGCCAATGGACCTCTGATGGAGAACACGACAAAATAACAAAAGGGGGTTCCTTTTTGACGTTTGAAAAAGAGCTGGAAGTCACAGCACGGACATCTTTTGATCCTTCCGCATGCATGTCTGATACCGGTTTTCGCGTCGCAATCGACGCATAAGAGCCTCATTTTCTTTAAAATCATTTCACAAAACCTCAATCTGCCATTAATTTTCACTTTACCACTTGTTTAAAAATTTACCCTCTTCTAATATTTTTTATTCCTTTTTAGAGAACAATCAAAATTAGGGGAAACCTATGGGCAAATCTCATACCGCTTTTTCAAAAGATGTGTCGTTGACAGGCAAAGCCGCTCTGAAACTCCAAGAGCTTCAAAAAGCTAAAGGAAAAGATCGCTGCGGAATCCGATTTGGCGTCAAACAAGGCTTCTGCGGGCAAGGATATGAATACATCATGGACTTCGCTCCTAAGCCAGAATCGGAAGACTTGGTCTTTTTTTCAGAGGGGTTTGAAATCTACGTCCCCGATACGAGCCTGTCAAAAGTCTGCGGCTCTGTCATTGATTTCCATGAATCTTCTCCAAACGATCGTCTAGAGCTGCTAATGAAAGAAGGTTTCACCATTCAGAACCCTAATGCTAAAGCGGCATGCCCTTGCGCCTGCAACGGAGGCTTTGATTGCTAATAAGAGGAAGCAGCCGCTTGGATAGCAAAGGGATCGCCTTTGCTATTCTGGCCCCCTTATTATATGCCGCAAAATCGGCATCTGTTAAGCTTGCCCCTTCCATTAGAATTGAAGTGATTGTTTTCTTAAGGTTTTTCTTCGATTTTCTGATCTTGCTTCCTTTTTTCATCATGAACTTCCAAAAATTGAAGCCGCGGCAACCAGGAATGCTCCTTTTAAGAGCTTTTTTTGCTACCGCTTCGATCTTTTGCTCTGTCTATGGGATCCGTCATCTCGCACTCGTCGATGCGATCATTTTGGAAAACTCCCTTCCCCTTTTTATCCCTATCGTCGTTTGGATTTGGCACAAAGAGAAAATCAGCGCCGGTTCCTGGACTGCTTTGTTCATTGGTTTTTCTTCCCTCTTTTTTCTTTTGAAGCCGCAACTGAACGTCATGCACCTAGCCAGCTTGGCGTCAATCGGCGCCGGCCTTGCAACCGCAGTTTCTTCTGTCAGCATCAAGACCCTTTCCAAGACAGAATCTCCAATCACCATCCTGTTTTATTTTTATCTCATATCGAGCCTGATCACGCTGTATCCTTGTTGTAAAAACTGGGAAAACATCCCGGCCAACTTCTCCTTCTGGTGGCCATTTGTTCTGATCTCCGTTTTCGGGGTCTTATTCCAATATGCGATCACGAAAGCATATGCTTTGGTCCCTGCCCATATAGTCGGCAGCTTCGTCTATTTCAGCGTATTATACAGCGCTATCTTGGGATGGCTGATTTGGCAAGAAAAGTTTGACAGCATGCAAATATGCGGAGCCGTGCTCCTCATCGGCGCGGGGCTTTACATTTTGAGATCTGATCGACGGATAAAAACTCTTAAGAAGAGTGGGTTGCTTCAAACAGCGAGTAATCGTTCTTTGAAAAATCGAGCTCCTGCTGCCTTTCCAAAATGACACGGTCGAATTGCATCACCCCGATCGGCGAAACCCGTAAATTTTTAACATGGGGCTTTTGAAGGTAGGCCAAGTGGTGGTAGTAAAGTGGCGCAAGAGGCATTTCCTCCAACAAGATCTTTTCCGCTCTAGCTCCTAATTCCCGTCTTTTTTTCAGATCGGATGTTTGCCGATACTGCTTGAGAAGATCTTGGTATAAGATAGATTCCCATCCACTGAAATTGCGCATTGTGTTCTTAAACTCAAACCGCTCAAAAAAATTGATCGCATCGGTGTACTGGGAAATGGAACAGGCGAGCCCCATTTCAAACTCGTAACGGGGTATCCTCTGCCAAAACTCCTTATAGCATAATGGGTCAAGGTGGATTGTCATTGGAAGAATTGATTCCACTTGGGCTTTGACAAGTGATGCCATATGGGCAAATTCTTCCCGGTTTTCATAGCTTAAGGTAACGGTGAGCTTCTCTTCGCCAAGCTCATCCAACCCTTTTTGGAATAATGACCTGGCCCATTCACCGTTCTCTTCTATGCCGGCCACGCCTTCTTCTTCTTGCAATAGGGAAGGAAGGAACCGGTTCGCCAATAGAGCATTGGGAAGGAGTAATTTTTTTAATAGCTTTTCTCGGGAGATCGCATAAGCGACCGCCTTGCGCAAGTTCCGATTATAAAAATAAGATGTCAACGAGTTGAACCAGCAACCTACAAGGCCAGCTAGAGGCTTGATCTTTTTTTCCATCAGCAACGCTGGCAAATAATTGATGGGAAGGGGCGACAAGGGATCTCCTATCCAATCAAGCTCTCCCTGCTCGAACAGATCAAACGCTTCTTTTTCATTAGGAATGACCCTGATATGGATAGCATCCAATTGGACGGATGGGTTCTTGCAAAGTGGGTTCCTCTTCAATAATATCTCATTTCCTTCTATCCACTTTTCCAAAGTAAACGAACCGCTGCAGATCAGATCGGCCTTCTTGTTTTTTTTCTTAGCAGGGCTAGGAAAAAGCGTGCAGAAGGAAGTTAACTCCAAAAAATAGGGGCAAGGGTATTCGAGTTCAACGACCAATGTCTCATCATCTTGCGCAAAGATCCCCACTTCATCCAAAGAACAAAGCCCTTGTCTTGCACTGATGGCATTTTTAATCGGATGAAAAATGTTGGATGCGCGAATCGGAAACTCTGGTTCTAATGCCCGCTTCCACGAATAGACAATGTCCTGAGCTGTGATCGGAGATCCATCCGACCAAGTATGTTTCCCTAAATGGAACACATATTTTGTATAATCATTAAGGATATAATAGGAACTTGCCAAATCACAGCTGATGCTTTGATCGGGTTCAAGACGGGTTAATCCTCGATAAAGCAAAAAAATGACCGCCGATGACACTTCGTCGCCGCTTATTTGCGGATCTAAAGTGAATGGATCTTTCTGAAAAGTGAGACGCAGCGTCTTGCGTTCACTTGGAAAAAGGTCATCTGATAATTTAAGCTCCATCGTATCTCTTTCGTTTCATTGAAGCATTTCAAAATCGGAAAATTGAAATCCCTGCAATGAGAGGTAAGTATATTTTTTATTATAAAAACTGTCTACATCAAATCTCTTTCGATCGTTTATTTTTATAGAGATAGAATAGCAATACAGGTGCAATTGTCACGACATTTCCAATACAGATCATCGTCAAATAGCGCGTTGAACTGCCGATATTGACATTGTCCGGCGGGAAAAAGCTCACCATGATTGTCGAAAGGCAGCCAAAAAGCCCGAAGCAGCAGATCAGCCACATCCCAAAATTCTTTCCAGGTATTTTGAACGATTTCGGCCGATTCACATACTTGTGATGCAAGGCCAAAGCCGATAGGAACATCAGGATATACATGATCATATACAGCTCTGTGCTGAGCGCTGTCAGAAACCAGTAAAAAGCGTTTACGCTTGGAACCAGCAAGAAAATCACGCAAACAACGCTGACCAGCACAGCTTGGGTCAGCAACACATTCGCAGCGACGCCGTTCTTGTTCTGCCGCGTAAAAAATCGGGGCAAAAAGCCAAATTCCGCCGCATGCAAAAGCCCTTTGGCCGGCGCTATCAACCAGTTGGTGATCCCGCCGATCGACCCAACGACGATGAGGACGGCCAATACCGGAACAAGCGGCCTCAGTCCAAACACATCAAAAAAATTGGTAAAGACTTGCATCACGCCTGAAACCAAGTTGATATCCTTCTCAGGAAGGACGAATGCGATTGCAAGGGATCCCAAAACCATGCTGGTCAAGATAAATGCGCTGGCAGCAAATACCGCCTTGGGAAAATTGCGCTGAGGCTCATGGATCTCATTGACATGGACGCCGGACAGCTCCATCCCTAAAAAAGAGGCCATGATCGCAATCAAAGCGATCCAATTGGTGGTATTGGTCAAACTGGGGAACAGGGTATCGGAATTGATTTGGATCTGGAGAGGCTTGCCGCTAAAGACCCAGATCGCTCCTAGAACGACCAAGAAGATCATAGGCAAAATGGTACCGACCAGTGCACAGAAATTGTTCACTCGGGAAGAAAAATGAAGGCCTCTTAAATTGACCAGCGTGACCGCCCAGAACACGGTAAGGATGCAAACGACCAGATACCACTTCTCTTGAGCAAGGTCGGGATTGATGAGGTAGGCAAACGTGCCGGCAATGAAGGAAAGGATCGTCGGATACCAGACGATCGTGTTGATCCACTGCAGCCAAATGGCGACCATCGCCCATTTTTCTCCAAACGCCTTGCTGACCCAATGGTAGACGCCTCCCTTTTCAGGAAAAGTCGCCGAAAGTTCAGCTGCAACAAGGGAAGTAGGAATTAAAAATAAAATCGCGGACAGGACAAAGAAAAAGATAAGCTGGCTGCCGAACAGAGCAGAAGCTGGCAAATTTCGGATGCTGTCGATCGCCGCAACAATGAGCAGCACAAGCGAAATAAGAGGGATTTTTTTACGCGCCATATTTTATCAACCAACAAGTGAAGCATGAATTAATCTAACTTTAGAGTCTATCCACAAACCCTGCTTTTGTTTTTTGGATTCTTTTTGTGATCTTTCATATCGGAC
>JAFEGF010000150.1 GCA_018240225.1 Verrucomicrobiota bacterium | reverse complement strand
CAGGCTGCCGCACGTTAATTTCATGCTGGCCTTGCGTCGGATTGACGAGCATCCGGTTGGCCCCTCCTTCCCATCGCAGATCTCCATGAGGAGGGATCATCACGAACTTGAACTCTTTGCCGATAGGAACGCGGCCTGTCCATCCGGCGTGCGATGGGGCAAAGCGGACATTTTCGTTCCAGTTGGGGGCTTTGCGGATGGCAAGGACATGGTTGAGAGGGACGGGGATGTTGACGATGACTTCGATCGTGGTGTCAAAGTGGCGGTCGATCAACGAGCTGATCCGGTTGATCTCCCGTTCCAGGGCGTCGTTTCGATGTCCAAGGGTTGTCGTCTGGTTCTGGTAGCTGGTGAGGATCTCATGGTGGGCGGAGCGGAGCTGAACGAGCAACTGGTCCCGTTCCCTGAGCTGTCCATCTCGGAGAGCGATCTGGGCATCGAGGTTGGACAGGTCCCTTTGGTGCTGCTCGAGCCTGGCGACTGCGGTTTGGATCTGTTCATTGAGGGCTCGATGTTCTTCTAGGCGGACGAGGGTGCCTCTTGGATCTGTGAGTTGGGCGACAACCTCGCGCAGATGGGTCAGCTGGGCTGCATAATTCTCCCTGAAGATGGTCGTCTCGGCAGAAAAGTTCCTCCATAGCTCTTGCGATGCAGAGATCTGTTGGGTAAAGTCATCGAGCCTTCTTGTAAATTGCTCCCGGTCATGGACTGCGCCGGTTCGGAACTGCTCGACGTACCCTCTGAAATCATTGGCAATGGCGCGGTAATGTTGGTTCTGCAGGGCAAACTGGGACACTTGGGCCCGCATGTTCTCGATATTGGCTCTTAAGGCTGTGTTTTGCGCAGACAATGTTTCGATGTTGGTCCTAAGAACGACATTTTGGAAGCTGTAGAGAGCGATTTGGCGGGTATGGTCCTCCTGCATCGTCTGTATATTGCGCCTTAGTTCTGCAACGCTATCGTTCAGGCTGGTAGTGGCAGCTGCTTCATGGGCCATATAAGCTCCGGCGAGCGTTCCTACGGATAGCACTCCTGTGACGACGGAAATGCCAGGCAGCCCTGTAATGAGCAGGAGAACGGTCGTTACAGCTCCCACTCCCGATGTTCCAACAAGGCTGGTCTCTGCAATTTCATACACTCTTTGCGGCTTGAAATAACTTCCATCGAGAATTTCCATGGGAGTCGGGGGTTTGGGGATGCCGATTGTTGGTGTTCTTTTGGCGACCTCATCGATGATAAAGACTGCAGCGCCTAAAGAGCCGGCAGGGCTTTTTTTCTGTGCTTGCCATTGCGATTCTAAGAAAGGGTGCACGTGATGCGTAAGAGTATGCCTGACGTTATCTAGAAATGACATGGTCCCTCCTCGGTTCCAAGGTTCATTTTTTCCAAGTGTGCTGAAATGAGCAGGTCAGCGACGTAATTGAAAAAAATTTACTTGTCGATTGTACGGCGGGCGCTCATTTTAAGGAAAGAGGGAGTTGCAAAACTGCCGCTTACGCTTCTTTTTTTGGGGGTGTTTTTAGAGACTGGATCCGGATGATCTGGACGGGCTGAGTGAACCCTTTTAAGGAAATGGAAGGGAGCTTTTCATAGGTGATCGATTGTTCTACGCCGGACTCTTCGAGGGTTGCTTGGGAGATGAGGATCTCCATCCCTTTTGCTGCGGAGCAGAGGCGCGCGGCAAGGTTGACATTGCTTCCTGTCGCTGTGTAGTTCATCCGGTTTTCCGCTCCCATGTTTCCAACTAAAACTTCTCCAGTATGAACGCCGATCCCCATTTGGATGATGGGAAGGCCTTTAGCTTTGCGTTCCACGTTCCATCGATCGATGGCAGCCAGGATGTCGACTGCGCATCGGATGGCCCTTATGGCTTGGTCGGGCGCATCAAATGGCGCTCCGAATAGGGCCATCACTTCATCTCCAATGAACTTATCGATGATCCCTTTGTGCTGGTCGATGATCTCAGCAATTTTTGTCATGCATGTGTTGAGAAGGATGATCACATCGTGGGGGGCCATTTTTTCTGTTAAAGCTGTGAACCCGCGGATGTCGGCAAACAGGACGGTTACTTTCTTTTCTTCGCCGCCGAGATGAACTGTTCCTTTAAGGATCTCTTTGGCGACCTCTTCCGAGACCACTTTGTTCAAGACCCCTTTGACCTTCTCCTTTTCTTTAAGTCCGCTGACCATCTCTTGGAATGAAGTGCAGAGGACAGCCAGTTCGTCTTGATGTTTCGGCTTAGGGATGACGATGTCGTCTAGTTTTCCTTGAGCGACTTTTTTAGTGTCTGTGGCCAAAGAGATGATGGGCTTTGTGATGCTCGAAGCGACCTTGAGAGAAAAAATAAGGACGAGGATTAAAAGGAAGATCCCGTTGATATGGATGGTTGTAATAACCGATTTAACGATGGTCTGGCTTTCCGTTTCAAGCTCGTCCAGCATGGCGAACTCTTTCTGCTCAGGCGCTAAAAGGAAAAAATGGAGGTCGATTTCTGAAAAGGGGTGCAGATGCATGTAATAATAGTTCACTTGATCCCAAGAGATGATCCCTGAGCGGTTGCCGAGCATCTGGTCGATCGGAATGGCGTTGAGCCCTTCATTGATTTTTCCTTGCCGTCCATATGCACCGACAATTTTTCCATTGTGGACAAGAAGGGAAGTTTCTTTAACGGCGAGCATCAGTTTTTCAAGGATCCTGTCGCAATTGATCCCGAGTGTTAAAAATCCTTCGAGGGTTTCGAATTTTCCAGCGCTATCGGTTCCAGGAGAAGCCTTTTTCACCACATAGCGGGCTGTGTTGCCAAAATAGATTTGGTCTGAGTTCGGAGGGGTGATGACGGCCATGGAATTGGCAAGCGCTGAGATTTGCGTTGGAGAGGAGTTCTTTTCATAGTAGCTCTTATCATCGAAAAAAGAGTTCGCAAAAAGGACGTCTTTCGAAAGGAGTGCAACGCCTTGATCGTTCTGAACATAGAACAGAGAGATCCCTTCCGGAACCGGATAGGAGAACAGTTCATCGCCGAACATCCCGCTCGAGAACACTGTTAGGAAGATCCAGAGGAGGTTGACTTCCGTATAGCGCTCGATGATCCCTTCGAGGTGCGCTTCCAGAAAGGAGTCCATCGCAGCTTTCTTCAGCAACGAATTTGCTGGGATTTTAAAGTAGTTGCCTCCTTGCTCCGTAAGACCTGTCTCAATGTCCTTTTGAATGTCATGATAGGCTTGCAAAGGAGGCTTCAAATTTTGGGATGCCAGCATGCTTAGAGCTTTGTTAAAGGTCGATGGGATTTCCTCGATTTGCAACGAATAGCCTTCCGCCCAAGGCAGCGTGATGCTTGTTCGTTTGTTCTCTAGAAGAGGCTTCGTTCCGCTCTGCATCAGTTTTTGGACATCGAAAAGCAAATAGGGCATCGGATCGATTCCAGAAACAATCTCATTGGGCGCTTGGGCATTTGGCACTTCCGCATTGTCCAGGTAGGGAATCTTGATCCCAAGGTAAGGCTGTTCGCGCCCTTGAAAAAACACCCAGGCCAGTCCCTTGTCGATTGGGATCCTGTAAGCTGCATTGATCGCTTCTGTGTCAGGAATGATCGTCGTTTCTTGTTGGGGAATGGTGCTTTGGAGAAAATCGATCCAGGTATAGTGAACGAGAAGCTCGGAAGCATTTTCCCAGATCCCTTTTTGGATGTTTTGAGAGGTGGGAGCAAAGCGGAGGTTCTCAAATTTTAGGTTTGTCGTGTGGCTCAAAACAGAATTAAGGTTTGTATCGGAGTCTGCAAGCTGCCATCCGACAAAGCTTTCTAAATCTTTGCGGTTCTGTTCATTTAATTTAAAAATCTGGACGCGCATGTTCTGCTGCGCTTTTTTGATCCCTTTTCTCATCACGTAGGACTCCATGAGCGAAGAGATGATGGCGAAGCAGATAAAGAGTCCGCCGATCATCAGGAATATACGGATGCGTAAGCTCATGGTTTTTCTTTCCGAAAAGAATCTAATGTTTAAAGTTTTTTCTATATGATTTGGCGATTATTTCCAAGGATGCCAGATGTTCTTCAGAAAAAATTCCTCAGGATTGCTTTTTGCTGCATAAATCGGATATGATGAACTCCAAATAGACCACTTCGCAAAAAAGGTTGAAGGCAATGGCTGGAGAATTGACAGAAGCGCAGTTTGCAAAAGAAACATTGGAACGGTATGCCGGATGCGAGGTAGCCCAGTTCCGCACCAACTTATTGCTGACAAATTTTCCCCGATATGTCGATTATTTTTCCAAATCGCGCAACGTTCCTATCATCGAAGGCTCAGCCTTTAAAGTAGCGCATGATCCGAAAGACGATGTGAGCATCCTCGATTTCAAAATCGGATCGCCTGCCGCAGCCTTGGTCGTCGACTTGTGCTCGTTCATGCCGATCAAGACCAGCTTGCTTCTCGGCATGTGCGGAGGCCTGCGCCGCCGCTACCAAGTTGGGGACTACCTCGTTCCTGTCGCCAGTATCCGAGGCGAAGGGACATCCGACTTTTATTTTCCATCTGAAGTGCCTGCTCTTGCAAATTTTTTGATGCAAAAAGCGGTGACCGAGGTGATGGAACTGCAGAAAGCTGTCTACCACATCGGCATCACCTATACGACCAACATGCGCTTTTGGGAGTTCAACGAAGAGTTCAAAAGCCGCTTGAAAGCGACAAAGGCGCAAGCGATCGAGATGGAGTGCGCGACGCTGTTTGCGGCAAGCTACAAGCGGAAGTTCACATTAGGAGCTTTGCTGCTCATTTCCGATCTTCCATTGAACAACGATGGGGTCAAGACGAAGAAAAGTTCTGAAAACGTCTACGAGCGCTACATGGGAGACCATGTCGAAAAAGGGATAGCAATCCTCAAGACTGCGCGCAAAATGCAAGAGCAGCATATCAAAGGCGCCTACCACCGCAACATCGGCATGGGCGGCAACGGCAAGCGTTAATTGCTGTTCAATATTCCATAAAAATAAGCCCTTTTGTATAACATCTCAGCAATTTCTTGGCGTCTTATCAAGATTAGGAAATAATTGGGAGATGTAGTGATTATCGGGTATTGGATTTGTTGGGTTTTACTCTCAGTTCTCTTCTTTCCTTTGATTTTTAGATGTCATAAAAAGCTAAAGATTGCTGCAAGAGATACATTCATAAATATTTACATCTATCTGTGTGTTTATCTAACCTTTCTTCCGCCATTCGGCTTCGATAATGAAATTGTATATGCATTAGTGGTAGGCGTTTCTTTGATGATTCTTCTTGTAAATTGCCTTTTGAACAGAATGAACAAAAGCATGCTGGTCGTCTGTATGATGTTGTTGATAGTTATGTCAGCTACAACACGGATTTTATACCCTCAAGCGCGGAAGAATACGAATATGAAGAAAGAGCAGACAAGTTCTCTGGACAATGCTAGGGATTCTCAGAAACATCTAGAAACTAAAAGACTGAGATAGGAATGGCTTATTGGATATATTTGATTTTATGGACTAGCTTTTTTATCTACCTAATCTTCCTATGTCATAAGAAGGAAAAAGTTGCATTGAGAGATATGCTGGTCTATCTCACTATTTATGGATTTGTTGGACAACTGAGAACACTTTCTATAGGCATCAGCGATGACATGACATATACGCTATTGATCGCTGCCTCATTCACGATCATTTTTGTGAATTGCATTTTAGATCGGATGAATAAAGGGATGCTTGTCGTTTGCCTTGTATTACTGGCTGTCATGCTTAAAACATATTTGGTTTTTCAGTCGGTACCTAAGTGAGGAATTGCGATTTGTATAAACTTTC
>JAFEGF010000149.1 GCA_018240225.1 Verrucomicrobiota bacterium | reverse complement strand
CCTTGGAAGAGAAAATTAGCTTGAGGCATAAGAGTGAAACTTGAACTTTGAGGTATAGAAGATGATTGAGATAAAGGAGTGGACAATGCAGAACTAGGTAAGCTTGGATAGGATAGTGAGGACGAAGAATGTAATGAGGGGAGCAGATCGGATGCGAATGATCCTCGGAATAGTGCAAGGTAGCAGTATTGGACGGTTCTTCTTTCACCATCAAAGAATTGATTAAAGTTCTTCTGTTGAAGGTAAGATAAAACTTGAATAAAGAACCGGACTTTTTGATGCATCTCTTCATTCAATATCGATGGATGCGTCGATAAATGGTGGATTAGAGAATCCAATATGGGTATTACCCGATCACTCACATCTGAATAAACGGCCTTTCTGATTTCCGCTTTTATGTTGTTTAGAACGTATAAATATTCAGCTCTAAATAAAACTTCTCCTTTTAGATGATCTGTATTAGAAAAATCTCCACCTCTAATAGGATCAAGAAGATGACTGTTCATTAACGCTAAAAGAAGGTCAACATTTGATCGTGATCTAGCGCTTTCGTGAGGAAGAGCAGTCGTAAATAAATTAATAAGAAAATCGTTTCCAGTGTGGCCAATTTCTTTTCTTTCAAAAAACTCAAAGCAAGCTGCTGGATATTCAGTACAGTGATACAACCCAAAAAGTAGATCCCAGGAGGGAGGAGAGATTGAAGCTGAGCGAATAATCATCTTATTTAATGCGTCCAAATCGGGATGTTGGCTTATCAGTTGAGGATTAGATTTCAATTGGGAAAGGGTTATTCCGCAACCGCTCAGCAATTGGTCCCTTCTCTGTTCTAAAAGAGTTTTTCCAATAACGACCTTATAGAGATCAAGGGCTTCCAAAGATGTTAATTCTGCAGGGAAGCAATCTGTTCGCAAATGCCTAAGGATGACTTGCTGGTCCTTAACATCAAGCTGGTAGAAAATTGCAGCAACTTTTCCATGGATATTTGGATGGTACACGAGCAAGGCTTGATAGAATAAACACAGTGTCCCGGTCGGGGTATTCTGAGTAAACGACAATTGATCTTCGAGGTCTTGAAGCTTACCGATCGTTGCTTTAATGTCGGCTCTGGTGCTTATTGGTGTCGTCTCAAGACAGTCGTGGATACGAGATTTGAAGGGTTCAAGTGCAAGAAGTTTCGCGCGCAGCGCAGTCATGCTGTTAACAGTATGCATGCTGGCTATAAGCTCCGTTGTAGATCTATCCAAGGATTTACAATCTTTAAAGATGGAAACAATCGGAGCAAATCCACGCTCAAGTATTTCAATGTTTTCATGTAACTTCTGCAATGTGGGTTTCAATTTATCAAGCTCGCTTCGAGCATCTCCTCCGGTAGAAGATCTGAATTGTTCGAGCGATTTCTGAAACGAGCTAAAGGTTTTGACTAGCGCTTTAAAAGTTGGATAATTCAAATCTGTAACTTTTTGGGCTAGTTCTTCCTCGCCGTCGCACTTAAATGTCTCTAAAAAGTTAAGTGTTGTACCTAATAAGCTTGTTAGGGAAGTAAATCTTTCACTTCCTTCTAGATGGGGTGCATAAGGAACTGTAATGGCTGTAGGAATTGATGACTTTCCGCCTTTTACTTCTAATCCTGAAGACATAATAGACTCCTGAAAATATTTCGTTTTTTGGTTAAACCTCTGAGCACATATTTTTTTGTGCTCCTTTAAGTTTTGTGAATTTGGGTTGCTAACATGAACAACCCAACGTCCCTCCTTGGTCAACGTTGTTATGAAGAGAGTGCTATCTTCAAAAAACGCGACTTTGGGTGTTTAAATATTGTGCAAACACCAAATTCACAAAACCTACTGGAACACGCCATTCTTCTTTTTCATTAAAAGTCCCATTAAGGCCGATGTCTTTGCTAGCCACTCCATGCTAGTTGTTGGCATATCATAAAGAAAATGTGAATTCAATGTAAAGAAATTATAAAATACGTATAAAAAAAATCAATGAACAGTATTTTTTTTTGATGAAAATCAGGAGCGATGTTTCGGAGAGGAAACATTTAGTCATTCGCATAGATGCTTCTTGAGATCTGTTAAAATTTTATAAAGATCTGCTTGACCTAAATTTTATAAAAAATTATACGTTTTAAAAACTACTTTATCCATTTTCAGATTTATAAAAGGAGAGAGCTGTGGCGGTTGCATCTATACCAAGCATAAATACGAAAGGCCTAACTTTTTTGATGTTGTCTGAACAGAAGTTTAAGGATGGCGATACGCAAGGGGCTGTAGATGATTTTCAATCGGCTTCTTCAGTCATGCAGAAAGATGTTATCAGTAAGATTTATTGGCATGTTTGGGACTTATCGAAACGTCCAGGACACATTCCTAACTTTGGAGAGGATGCGATGCTTGGGCGTATTGCATCATCTGATGCCCCTGGCAATGATATTAAAGCAGAAGCCATTCGGCTTGCTGTCGTCAAATATCATATGGATACGGTTGCGAATCTTACGCGGCGGCTTGAAAAAGCGAGCACTTGTTCTCTCTCATTAGATATAATGTCGGATCCGGTAATTGATTTTGATGGACATACATTTGAGCGATCTCAGATTCAGAGTCAATATCTCGAACTGCTAAAGAGAGGAAAGTATACTGCCGAGTGTCCGCACTCAAGAGAAAAAGGATCTACTATGTTGATACCTAACTATAGTGTTAAGGACATCGTTGATATCTATAAGGAATTTGGAGAGCGTCTTGGGCATCTTGCTTTGTTTGTGCAAGATTTGTTTGATGAAACACAAAAACTCAAAGCTGAAAAAGAGTCTTTAGAAGTAGAGAAAAAAATACTCGAATCACGTCAAATTCTACCTGAACAGGTGCTTATGTTAAGTCAATTTCAACAGCTTATTCATCGAAGCACCGAACGAGAGCGGATATTTGAAGAGCAATTTAGGATATGGGGAGAAGAAAGAAGCCGTTTAACCCAGCAAATTGGGGAATTAAGAGAGTTACAAGTTTTAGCAATGGCCGAACAATTATCGATGACCCAACGATTAGTTCAAGGGCAGCAACAGTTAACTCGAAGACAGGAGCAGCTTGATACTGCTCAGCAAGAATTAGCTGTAGCACAACGGCAATTGTCCCAAAGGCATTTGGAACTTATTAATTTGCAACAGGAACTTGCTAATGTGAGATTGGAATTGGCGCGGGAACGGGAGTCTCGCGAGGAAGACCGTTCAAACTCTCAAAAGGTTATACAGAGTTATAGTGGGATGGATTTTTGTCAAAGATTCACATTTCTTGTTACAGGTTACTAAAATTGTTGATTAATTTTTTGTTGAATTAAAGCGAAATAGTTAGAAAAAAGGTTGACAAATGACAGCTATTACACAAAAACAGAGTTCGCTGGGATTGCAAAATGCATGCATGCATGTGCCTTCCCATGAGTATATGCTTTCTTCTGATGATCCACTAAGCAGCATTGATATGACTGACGGCAGTAGGATGTGGGTTTTAACTGCTTGCTCTCAACAGGGGAATAACATCTATCATTTTGTAAAAGTATTGAAGTCGGGCGAAAGTGAAAGTCTGATTGTTAATCCCACGCAATTAAATCCTTCAGACCAGATGAAGTTCTTGCCTCTTCAGTTATGTTTATGGGAGAGAAGCAATGCCCTTATGGCCAAAAAAATGGAAGCTGCCCAAGGAGATGAAAAACGATTTTTATCTCATACGCAAGCAATGTTAACAAGTATTAACCAAGACATCATGGCATCAAGGGAGATCAATCGTAATCTACTGGACACAGTAGGTTATTTAGAGGAGCAATCTCGCACGTTTGGGCAGAGCGTAATCCGATTTCAATCGAATGTACATGCCCTGGGGCAGGAGGTCGGTAAGCTCAAGGTGCAAGTGAACGAAACTGCTCGAGAGCTAAAGCAATTCCGTGCTGAGACTTGGACATCGGGCGTTAAGTATTCGACAACTGTTCCCGATCAGACAACGGATCTGGACCTTCATTCCATTTTTAATCGTTTTGTCCCTCCAGATTTAGAACAAATCTCCGATCATTCAGGCGCCGTTCCTAAACAGCCGGTCATGCGTAGTAGTATGGATGATTGCGTTCTTCCAACAGCAAGTCTACCCACAGGGTCTTTTGCTACTTCTTCAGGTGTTACAAATATTGCAGAAGAACCTCCAGCTACGCAAAGAGGCGTATTGGAACAAGCAACAGGATCTCTAGTAGCTCCCAAGAATTCTGTCGGTGCAGAAAATAGAGGAGGCAGCAATACGCCTGCTTACTCTTTGCAAAGCACTCAACCAGTCGCCGACCTATCTTTGCCAAATGACCTGCCTAAACCTCAACTATCAATTGAAAAACAGGAAGCTATCATTGAAAAAGATGATGATTCCCTGTTAAAGAGGCTGTGGTCTAAATGGTCCGCGTTTCTTGAGTCGATTTTGGACTATTTTAGCAGCATTTTCAAACCGTTTAGTTCATAGTTAAAGCTCACGTTTCTGTTTTGGAGGGGTGCGTTAACCTCTCCAAATCGACGAATACCCTCCAAATTTTGTTCGAGCATTCAAATGCTGTAAATGCTTAGATAATACCCTCAAAGAATTTATTAGCAAAATAAGCGGGAAACAAGAAGGCTTATCTGCTTAGTATGTAAACTTTAGATCTTTGCTATACTTAGGAGGGTATGGTTGCAGCGCCCTATCCTAAGGCTCTTTAGCTAGATCTCAACTTATACACAAATGAATAAGATTTCTTGAGTATACACATTGTTTTGTTCGGTCTAAAATTTATTATAAATAAATTAATATTTTTTTTGAATTCTGCTTTTAATGCTGTTTTGGTGTAAATTGTTTTGCTTTGAATTAGTTGGTCTAATTACAAGTGGAGAAAAATTATGTCTGCAGAATCAGGAATTCAATTCCCTAAAGGGGATGCCCTTACTGTTTATAAGTCAGTCTATTGTTGTCTTAGCGGGCAATTGCCTGAGATTAAATCTCGTAAAGATGGATATGGCGCAGCTCCCTATGTAAAATTACAGACAAAATATGAAACCGATCTCTCCAATCTGATTATCAATCCTTATTTGATCTCCATGAACTCCTATGGAACGAAGTTCCATCAAGTTTATGCGGGAACAAAGCATTTTGCAGGAAATTTAATTAATTCAAGCTTTCTGGCATCGCCGTTGAAAACGATCAGCTGGGGACGTATTGATCCTTGGAACTGCAATCGGGAAATGGCAGCAGAAGCTTTAAAGACGGCAATTACTGTTTTTTCTGCTGGCGTCTCCGATCTAGACACGCTGCTTGAAGGCTCTTTTGAGAAAGCTACCCTTGAAGAGTTAAGGGATCAGTTAGCAACTGTGTCTTCGACATTATGCGATGCAAAAAAAACAGTTTTCTTCATCTATCGGACTTATGATCAAGTTCCAGCTGACGATGAGACAGGCGACGTGATCGTTTCTGATGGGATCGGGCCAGAGGGGATTAAAGAGCAATATGCTGCCCTTTCGCGCATGATTGGCCAAGACTTTGCTTCTGTTCAACAGAAAGTCCTCGCGAAAATCGCGCAATTTGATGTGGTTGTTGATGGCTCTAGTTCCGATGTGGAAAATGAAGGGTCCAGTGATGATGAACCGGTTGCAAAAAAGGTCCTCGCTCCTAAAAAAGATGGTTCGAGTGATGAAGAAGAGGTTATTTTGTTAGCCTTCCCCGAAATAAAAGTTGTTGCCGAAGAGATAGTCATGGTCGATGTCAAGCTCGTTTTCCGTGATGAAATTCAAGCATGCAGCTGGTTCTGCCGCAAGATGCGGGAAAGAAGGGAGAAAGTA
>JAFEGF010000014.1 GCA_018240225.1 Verrucomicrobiota bacterium | reverse complement strand
TCTAAAGGCCAAAGCGTTGATGCTATCAGCGATTTTCCAAAAACAGATCAATTGCCTTCCCGATGATTGTCATGCTATTTGCAGCGACTTTGCATCCCATTACCGATTCCAGCAACTGAAAGGCCACTCGCAGAAGATCGCTGCTCGCTTGGCCTCATATTGCCCGAAAGCGGAGAATCGTGCCTATAAAGGCACTTGGAAGATCGACATAAAAAAACTCGATAACCTACAACACCAGCAATTGGAAGATCTCTTCAGGCTTAAATTGCAGCTTGAAACCCCGGAAACCTATGAAAAAGCCCTATTGAAATTAGGTTGCAATATTAAACTAGCTGAACGAATGGACCCATTGGGAAAAGGATCTTTTTTAAGCCAAGCTTCCCAAGAAATTTTCAGTCCCCAAGAATTCGATAAGGCTCTTTTAAGCACAGAAAAATTTCTAATCAATAGAAGAAATGACATCGCTTCAGACAAAATAAGTATTCTCAATAGAAACAAGAAAATTGAAATGTTAGAAGGCCAATGAGCCTATCCGCAATCTAGAGAAAAAAATTGGGGAAATCTTATGATCGATTTTCTCAGGAAAGAATAACAGCCGAATATCCAGATGCTCCGAATGGACTCTTCAACCATCTCTTATATTGATGAGGTTGGGTACTAGGGCCAGTTGATTTGATAGATCAATAATCCAATAGACCTCTTTCGAAATTTGCTTTGTCCAGAAAAATCGAAGATTATTTCTGATTTTTCTAAGGCAGGAAGCTGCCTAGGATCGCATCGACGAGATGACTTGAATAAGTCATTGAGGAGTTGCGATAAAAATCAGAGATAAAAGATCGATTTTAATGGATGAATGAAATTTCGAAAGAGGTCTAATATCTGCGCCATTTAAGAAGAGACCTTCTGAACGATTTCACGCGTTCTCTGCAGAGCAAGATCGATGTGAGGAAAAATGTTCTCTTTTCCAATCATCTCTTCCAGTCCAAATTTTTTTAAGTGCTTTGCCGGCTGTCCTTTAACTCCTGAAAGGACCAATACGGTCTTGTCCCGTTGGCATTTTTCATATAGTTCAGCCAGAGCGTGAAGCCCGCTGGCATCGATCACAGGAACTTTTCTCATCCGCAATATAAAGACCTTGGGAGGAAACTCGATGTTGTGCAGGACATCTTTTAAACTGTCGGCCACTCCAAAAAATAAAGGGCCGTCCACTTCATAGACTTCAACGCCTGGCGGCACCTGCTTTTTGGAAATCGCGTCGGGATCATCAACATCCTCTCCAATCGGACCTTCTTTGATGATCCCATGGGAAATCACTCCCGATCTTTCTCCCATCCTCTTCATGAATAAAAAAGCGGCAAGGATCATTCCCACTTCGACTGCAACCGTGATGTCCACGAGGATCGTCAGCAAAAAGGAAGAGAGGAGGATGACGACATCTCCCAAAGGCGCTTTGAAGAGATGGCGGAAATGGTCGAGCTCGCTCATGTTCCACGCAACCATGACAAGGACTGCCGAAAGGGCCGCCAGCGGAATTTTGCCGACAAGGGGAGCAAACGCGAAGATAAATAGGAACAACGTGATTGCATGGATCATCCCCGCAACCGGAGTCTTTCCCCCCGTTTTGATGTTTGTTGCCGTGCGCGCAATGGCCCCCGTTGCCGGAATCCCTCCAAACACCACCGACCCTAAATTCCCGATCCCTTGGGCCACAAGCTCGCAATTTGACTTATGCCTGCCGCCGCTCATCCCATCGGCGATCACAGCTGACAGAAGCGATTCGATCGCAGCAAGCAATGCAATAGTGAATGCGTCGGGGACAAGAACACGGATCGATTCGATACTGAAATCAAACGTCGGAAGAGAAGGTGTTGGCAGGACCCGGGGAATTTCTCCATACCGCTGCGCAACCGTCTCCACAGGCAGCTGAAATGCCCAGCAGACAAATGTGGCAAGAGCAATCGAAGCGATCCCCCAAGGGATGATCGGAATAAACCGGCGGATGAGAATGATCGCAACCAACGATCCGGAGGCCACGCCGCAAGTCATCGGGTCCCAGCTTCCAATGCCCGAGAGCATCGCTTTCCACTTGAGGAGAAAGTCTGCCGGCAAGCGGTCGATCTTCAGTCCGAGGAAGTCCTTTACCTGAGAGGAAAAAATGATGACTGCAATCCCCGTCGTAAATCCCGTTACAAGAGGATAAGGGACAAACTTGATCCAGCTTCCCAAACGGAATAATCCCATGATGACAAGCAGCACAGCAGCCATGAGCGTTGCAACAAGAAGCCCTTCATAGCCCAGCCTGCCGACAATGCCGTAAACGATGACGACAAAGGCTCCTGTAGGCCCTCCAATTTGGACTTTGCTGCCTCCTAGCAATGAGATCAAAAATCCGGCAACGATAGCAGTAAAGATCCCCCTTTCAGGATCCACGCCGGAGGCGATCGCAAATGCCATGGCAAGCGGCAGAGCGACAATTCCTACTGTCACTCCTGCAGCCAGATCTTTGCGAAAAATCGAAAAGGAATAATTGTCTTTAAGGCAGATAACGCTTTTTGGCAGGAACTCATGCCATCTTTTTGCTTTTGAGGCTTTCATTGTGTTGTCCTTATTGGCCATTGCCAATAAATTCCTTGAATCGCTACAGTGACGATGACAAGGTAAAAAATACTTGAAGTGAATATTTGGAAATGAGTTTTAAGTGTTCCAAATTGAACGAATAAAATCAACATAGGCAGATCCCATGAACAGATCCAAACGCTCCTTGAACAACAAGCTCTCAAAGAAAATCCAGAAAGAAGTACGGAATGCCCAGGCCGAATACCAAAGACCTGCGGAACGGGCTTACAGTGATCAGCTTACAGCGCGGGAAATGCTTAAAAAATACCCCAAAAAGGTCGCTAAAAAAGAAAAGTCCCTTCTCGATGCAATGCAAAAGCGGGTCAAATTAAAAAAACAAATCGCAAAAAGAATTTCTTCAAAAAGGACCACCCCCGGCCAAGTGCAGTCCAATTCCGCTCCTGCCTATGTCCACAAAGAAGGGGCCCGCTGGGTCAAAACTCTGACCACTCAGAATAAAGTTCAACGAAAACGTTTACAAAAAAAATTGTCCAAGAAAAAAACATAAGAGTTTTATGAGGTCAAAGGGTAAAATAGATCAAAAAAATCTCTAGGACACCATGACCTTGTTTCGATGCGCCCATATCTCCGACCTCCATTTTTCCAAGCCGACTTGGACCCCATCCCAATTATTTTCTAAACGCTGGCTTGGAAACCTGAATTTGGCCCTCGCTAGAAAAAAAATCTACACGCCCGATAACTTGAGCGCCTTGACCGATACAATGAAAGATCTGGGCATCACCCATGTGCTCATCACAGGGGACCTTTCTTGCACATCGTATGAAAAAGAATTTGAGATGGCCCAGGATTTTGTCTCTACCCTTAAAGCAAAAGGGATGAACGTCTTTGCAGTCCCTGGCAACCATGACCAGTACACAAAGCAGTCTTATCGCGACCAGATCTTCTATGACTACTTCGACTCAAGCTTCTCCGACGCCACAGCGGTATTGCCTCCGACGATGAGCCTCAAGAAGGACAAAGTCTCCGCCCGTTTCCTAGGGCACCAATGGTGGCTCGTCGGGATCGACACGGCCCTTGCTACCTCGCTGCTCTCCTCTTCCGGATGTTTCTCCGAACAGATCGAAGAGAATTTGAAAAAAGTGCTCTCCGCCATCCCTTCAGACCACCACATCCTCTTGATGAACCACTTTCCGATCTTCGAATTAGACACCCCGAGAAACAAGCTGATCCGAAAGGATGCCCTGCGCGCGCTTCTGCTCAAGTTCCCCAATATCCGGTTCTATCTGCATGGCCATACCCATCGCCATTGCATTGCAGACCTCAGGCCGAACCAACTGCCTATCGTCCTCGACAGCGGAAGCACAGCGCACAAATTGATCGGATCCTGGAACATGCTGGAAATTGCCAAAGACAGCTGCCGCGTTGAAGCCTATCGCTGGAAGCAAGGCTCCAATGATGGGTCCTGGGCGGCTATCTCCGAACACCTTTTTAAATGGTAAACCTATATGGACATACCCTGGTACCAAGACGGACTTCGCTTCAAATGCACGGGATGCGGCCAATGCTGCACAGGCTCTCCCGGCTATGTCTGGGTATCGGACGAAGAGATCAAATCGCTCGCAGAACTTCTCAAAATCTCGGAAGAGGATTTTGTCAAAAAGTACACAAGGCGCATCGGCAACCGGATCTCATTAAAAGAGCATTCCAAGACATTTGACTGCGTCTTTCTCAAAGATAAAAAGTGTCTTGTCTATACCGACCGTCCCAAGCAATGCCGCACTTACCCATGGTGGCCGGAAAACATCAAGAACCGCGCTGCTTGGCTGGAAGAGGGCGTCCGCTGCGAAGGGATCAACCATGCCGATGCAGACCTGGTTCCCCTTTCTGAAATTAAAAAGAATCTGGACAAATAGCCTTCTGAAACAAGAAGTCGAAAATCAGTTTCGAATTCTCGTCCCCTGAATCCTTTTTTGAATTTTGATGGATTTTTCTCTTCCATTGGATTAAATTCCTGGAAATATCTTGCCTTTAGTCAACGACAACCTTTTACCCAGGGAAGTTGGTATGGTCAGCTCCTCTTCTATCAATCCTGAGATCATGAGCAGGATCCAAGCGTGGCTTGACGGCCCCTATGATGAAACGGCAAAAGCTGAGATCCGCTCCAAGCTTTCCAAAGATCCTCAAAGTTTGATCGACGCATTCTTTACAGATCTCTCTTTTGGCACAGGTGGAATGCGAGGGCTGATGGGAATCGGAACCAGCCGGCTAAACACCTACACGATCCGCATGGCCACCCAAGGCTTGGCCAACTACCTGCTTCTGCAAAAAAAACAAAAGCTCTCCGCCTTCATCGGATTCGACTCGCGGCATCACTCCCAAGAATTCGCCCAAGAGGCTGCCTGTGTATTAGCTGGCAACGGGATCCATGTCTATCTTCTGCCTGAGTTAAGGCCGACGCCCTATATCTCATTTGGATGCCGTTATAAGAAATGCGACGCGGGGATCATGATCACAGCTTCGCACAATCCCAAAGAATATAATGGCTACAAGGTCTATGGAAGCGATGGGGCCCAGGTCGTACATCCCCACGATACAGGGATCATGCAAGAAGTTGCCAAGGTAAAATCCCCTTCCCAGGTACGCCAAGCTCCTTTGAACGACCCCCATATTGAGATCGTCGACCTTGTCCTCGATGCCGCCTATCTCAATGCCATCCGCCCCCTGCAGCACTTTCCTAAAGAAAACCATTCCGATGGCAAGTCGGTTGGCATTGCTTACACCAGCCTGCATGGGACGGGGATCACGATTGTCCCCCAAGCATTGAAAGACTGGGGCTTTAGCAACATCCACTTTGTCGACGCGCAGATCAAGCCCGACGGCGATTTTCCCACTGTCCATTTCCCCAATCCTGAGTATCCGGAAGCTCTTGCTCTTGGCATTCAAAAGATGAACGAGGCCAAGTCGGACATCTTGATCGCTAACGATCCTGACGCCGATCGGATCGGCATTGTGGCGATGCATGATGGAAAGCCCGTTACGCTCAACGGCAACGAGACAGCTTCGATCTGTGTCGACTACTTGTGCGAAGTCCTCTCCCCTCCTCCTGCTAAAGGCGCCTTCGTGACAACGATCGTCACCACCGAGCTTCTCAAGAAAATTGCCAAAGCAAACCATTTCGATTGCTTCGAGGTCCTCACCGGATTTAAATACATCGGAGAAAAGATCCATCAGTGGGAGCAGAAAAAAGAGAGCAGCCATTTTATCTTTGGCGCTGAAGAGTCCTATGGCTATCTGCTGGGAACCCACGCCCGCGACAAGGATGCGATCATTATCTCATGCCTCATTGCCGAGATCGCTCTTTATGCCAAACGGCAGAAAAAAACTCTCGTCGACCGGCTGCACCAGATCTACAGACGCTATGGGATCCACAGGGAAAAACAGCATTCTCTCAATTTCAAACCAGGCAAAGAAGGGATGGAAGAGATGAAACGGCTGATGGACAAATTACGCAAGAACCTTCCTAAAAAGATCGCCGGACAGCCGATCGTTGAAATCGAAGACTACGAATCGCTAAAAAAAACCCAGATCAGCACAGGAAAAACGGAAAAGATCGACCTCCCCCAATCCGATGTCCTGCTCTTCCGTTTGCAAGATCAAACCCGTCTTGTGATCCGCCCATCGGGGACCGAGCCGAAAATTAAGATCTATGCTTCGACAAGCCTGCCAGCGCCTCCCGATTTGGCCCAAGGAATTACCCAGTGCGATGCCAAGCTCGAACAAGTGATCCAAAGTCTTCAGCATGACCTTTCCTAAACTTGCATTAGTGACGGGAGCTTCATCGGGACTCGGGCACGCCTTAGCTTGTTCCCTTGCGCAAAAAGGGGTTTCCCTGATCTTGACAGGACGCAGCGAAGAGCGGTTGCTCGCACTGGCCCAAACGCTTGCTGTGCCAGTGCAATGCATCCCCTTGGACCTTAGCTTGGAAGCAGACAGAAAAAAACTCATCCAAGAAATGGAAAAAGCTTCGCCTGATCTTGTGATCAACAACGCGGGGTTAGGCCTTTACGGCAATGCTCTGAGCCATCCCCTTGCAGAGCAAATGACCATGATCGATGTGAACATCACTGCAGTTGTCGAGATGACGTTAGCGGCTGCACAACATTGGAAAACTGGGCAAAAAAAGGGGATCATCCTCAATGTCTCTTCAGCAGCAGCTTTTTTTACCTATCCCTCATTTGCCATCTATGCAGCATCCAAATCATTTGTGCTCAATTTCTCCACTGCATTAGACCTAGAACTGTCCGACCATGGTATCCGTGTGCTGACAGTCTGCCCTGGTCAGATCGACACCGATTTCCGCAACCGCGCATCGAAGCATTTTCCTCAAAAAACAGATCTTTGGACAATGTCTGTTGATAAATGCGCTGAGCTAATCGTTGCGCAAATCACAAAGGGGCAGCGCAGCCTCATCATCGATTGGAGATACCGTTGGCTAGTGGCAATAAGCCGCCTGGTTCCACAGAAAATTCTGAGCAAATTATTGGCCCGAAGGATCTCGGAGAGAATTAGACGCTGAGCTCTCTAAGACCGCTCAGGATATTTGATACGCAGATGGCGTGTGACAAGAAGCGCTTTTGCCATTGCTTTTTTCACGCTGCCAAGCTCTTCAAAGGTGAGCTGGCACTCGTCGAGCTGCCCGTCTTGCGCTTTCTCCGCAACCAGCTTATCGATCATGTCGGAGATCGTCTCTTCATTGACCTCTTCCATACTGCGGGACGCCGCTTCGAGGGTATCGGCCAGCATGATGATCGCCGATTCTTTGGAACGGGGCTTAGGGCCTGGATAGCGGAACAGCTTTTCGTTTACTTTGGTCGCATCCCCGCCCATCTGCTCCACTTGCTTGCAATAAAAGTAGTAGACCATCGTCGTTCCATGGTGCTCGCGGATAACATCGATAAAGCTTTGCGGCAGATGATACTTGCGCGCCAGAGCTTCCCCTTCGGGCACATGTGCAATGATCACATGCGTAGACTCAAGCGGCGTCAAAAGCTGGTGGATGTTAAATCCGCCAAGCTGATTTTCCGTGAAATAATGGGGATTGAACAGTTTTCCAATGTCGTGGTAAAGAGTCGAAACACGGCAGAACAGTCCATTGGCGCCGATTGCACGCGCTGCTTCTTCGGCCAAGTTGCCGACCACTAGGCAATGCTGATAAGTCCCGGGCGCTTCCAAGCTGAGCCGGCGCAAAAGCTCATTGTTGGGGTCCATGTATTCCATGAGCGTCATATCAGTCATCACGTGGAACAGCGACTCTAAGATCGGAAGCAGGCCGACCACAATGACAGCCGTTACTGTCATGTAGAGAAAACTGCTCATCAGATCGACGATGATGCTGATATTCCAGAAGGTGTTCTCAATAAGGTTGACTGCGCAAAGAAGAGGGATGAGGGAAAGCCATACTTTGCCGCAGACAGCAAACACCTCTTTTCTACGATGCAGCCTTTTCGCAAACAAAATCGTTGCCAAAGCAGCAAAAAAATTGATCGCAAGAGAAAAATCGTGCTCGATGCTCAAAGAGGAACCGAAGACGATGATCAGGAAAAAGGAAGTGAACAGGGCGATCTCCGCTCCGACCAAGACGCAGACCATCAAAGCTGCAAAAGGCACTAACAAAGGAAATCGCGCCACTTCGATTAGGTTGTAGCCATGATAGAGCAAAAGATGCTCCGCCCCTTTTGCCAGAAGGAAAGCGATCAAGATAATTGTGACAAGCAAAGTGATTTTGCGCAAAGAAAGGAGCAGATCGCGCTGGAACATTCTCAAATAATAAAGCGATACCACCGTAAGGATCACAGCCATTAAAGCGCTGCCAAGCAGGGTTTGGGGAGTCCAGAGGTTCCTTAAACGGGTCGCAGCTTTCTTCATCGCCTGGACCATGGAAATATGGCGGGGAGTGACACTTTCCCCTTTTTGAACCAATTGGCTTCCAGCTTCGACATGCGTATACTTTTGGGGCACGTTCTCTTGAACCCTGCCGCGGACCTCGCGCTCAAGGCCAAAATCTTCTTGCATGTTCCATAACTGCACAGAAAAAGAATGGATCAGATAAGAGACAGTGTCGGCATGGAATTTCTTATCCTCTGCGATCCTCTTTTCTAAACTTGTCCAAAACGACGGAGGCAAAGAATAAGGAGAAAGTTCCGATGATGGAACCTGCAACAAATAAAATTGTTCGCCAGGAATGTTTAACCCTTCCAGTTTCCTGAGCGTCCGTTCATCGGAAAAGCGGGACTGGAGCATCTCCTCCTCAATCTTGCCCATTGTTTGATAAAGCTCCTCAAACGTGCAAGTAGGAAGTTCTTTGCGCCACTCCTGGTGTTCGATCAAGGAAACCTCGAGGTCCTGTCGAAACTGATGGACCTGTTTCTCCTCGACTTTATAGATAGTGCCGATATCGCGGACCGATTCCTGGCGTAGGATGTGGGTCGCTTCTTCATCTGGAAAATTGAAGTCGACTTGTGCAATGACATATCTCGGCGATTGGGCGCCAAGCTCTAAAAACTCCATTTGCACTTCACGGAAATGCAAAAAGATAGTGAGCGATATGATAAAGGTTAAGAGCAAGGCCCACCGTTTGCCTGACTGATCTTTGCCAAGCAGTCGGTACCATTTGACCTGTTGAGAAGCTTCCGCTTCTTCTTCTAATTGCCTACGCTGCACAAAAAACCTTTGGATGAAGCCCTATGCACAAAGGCCAATATCCATCAGAGATTGCTAAAAGTTGCAAACATGATATCAAATCTACTGCAATTGCTGTCGAGAAATCTTTCATTTACCCATCTTAAAATTATTTCTTACCATTTACTATAGCCACAAACTCATTAATTGTAAAAAATAATTTTATTCTATCTTCTTATGAATCGGACAGAGTAATTCGTAGACCGAACAACTCATGATACAATCATTAAAGGGTTCGAGGCTTGCACCGGCCTGTCCATCCTGCTATCCTGTTTTATTTTTTAATGCAGAAAACCAATTTTTGAAGAGCAGGTTAATGGTTGGGCATATATTTAGTTTTCTTTTATAATATGTGAAACTCGATGTTCCACTTTTTTGGGGCCAGAAGAGAATTTTTGACAACATCAGATCAAAGCGGAAGCGATCCGAACGAGGAGTCCCATAGTGACTAGCTATGGGTGACGATGCTACGGATACACGAGAAGTTCCGGTGGACCTTCGCAGTGAGGAGTAGGTGAAGCGGGCTTGGCCGCGAACCGGGCAGTACGGGCCGGCCAAAGAGAATGGATGAAAATGGTCCCAAAAAAGTGGAATATCGAGTAAATGGATCTTAAACCCTGAGGCAGTTGTGCAGACGCAATCACAGACCTATCAAGTCATTCCTCGCAAGTTCCGTCCGCAAACATTCGAAACAGTCGTCGGACAAGAAGCAATCGTCACGACATTAAAAAACGCCCTCCGCTTTAACCGATTGGCGCATGCCTACCTGTTCTGCGGCTGCCGTGGGACAGGAAAAACGACCCTGGCCCGCGTCTTCGCCAAGGCCCTTAACTGCCAAAGCCTGACGCCAGACCTAGAGCCTTGCAATACATGTCCTTCCTGCACCGAGATCATGTCGGGCAGGTCGCTTGATGTATTGGAAATCGACGGAGCCTCCAACCGCGGCATCGATGACATCCGGCAGATCAATGAGACGATCGGATACGCTCCAGCATCAGGAAAATTTAAGATCTACATCATCGACGAAGTCCATATGCTGACAAAAGAAGCGTTCAACGCTTTACTTAAAACATTGGAAGAGCCTCCATCGAATGTTAAATTTTTCTTCGCCACAACGGAACCGCATAAAGTCCTTCCAACAATCATCAGCCGATGCCAGCGGTTCGATCTCAACCGGATCGCACAGGGCGCAATGGTGGAAAAACTTGCCTACATCGCAAAGGACCTCGGAGTGCAATGCCATGAAGAAGCGCTCTCGCTGATCGCCTACCTTTCGGAAGGGTCGCTGCGCGATGCAGAGTCTCTGATGGACCAAGTGATCTGCTACGCCGAGCAGCCGATCAGCGCCGAAGGGGTCTCGAACACATTAGGCCTCATGCCCAAAGAAAGCTTCTTTGCGCTCGATAAGGCGATCGCTGAACACCAGTGCAGCTTTGCCTTTGATCTTTCACAGACCCTCTTTTCTTCGGGAAAAGACCTCTCTTATTTTCTCGACCATCTGCTCGAGCATTTCCGTACCTTGCTGCAGATTAAGTTCCATAAACCCTGCTTCTTTCTCAACTCGGCGCACCAAGAGCACTACACGCAGGCAGCTGCCTTCTATTCAGAAGAACAGTGCCTCTACATCCTCGATTATCTGATCCAATGGCAGCAGCAGATCTCTAAGAGCCCTTTTAAACGGATCGGCTTAGAGATGATCCTATTGCATCTTATCCGATCAAAGCACCGAGTGACGTTCGGAACGCTAGTCAAACAGCTCTCTGAAATCCAAGCCCAGATGGGACAATCTTCTTTTTCACCTAACCAATCTCCTGCACAGCAGCCTGTTTCGTCAGCATCGCCTGTGCAGAAGAACGAACTGAAACAGCCCCAAGCAATGCAGCCGGCTGTTCCTGCCAAGCAACAAGCCTCTTCGGCCGACCAGGTCGAAACGGCTCTAACGAAAGCGCCCGCAGATCCTGCTCCGTGCGAACCGAAACAACCTCAAGAAGCTGTCGCAAAACTGCTTAGCCCGGAAAAAATGAGTTTTGCAACGACCTCTCAAGCAATGGAACCGGCAGCGGCGCCTATCGCAGTTCCACTTCCTAAAAAAGAAACTCCGCCGCTTCCAGATGCGCGAGCAAACCTTGCACCTTCCATCGAAGAGATACTCCTCAACAAAGTGAAAAGTCAATTGGACCGCGCACAGGAAGATGCACCAAATGCCGATGCGGTCGAAGTGCAGGAAAATCAAGACAAACCTGCGCCTGCTGAGAAAATCCCTTCTCAATCAGCGAAAGCAGAAGAAAAAGAGCAGATTAAAGTCCGTCAAGAGGCGCAAAACCTGCTGGACCGCGCTCAAGCAACGGACGAAACAGCAAAAGGATCAACCAGCAAGCCTCAGGAAAAAGCGGCCGCTCACAATGCGCAGAGCCGCTACGAGACCCTCATCCGCTTTGCCTCTGTTGAGCTGGAAGGCGTAATTAAATAAGAAGATTTAAGGAGACTAATATGGGAAGTGGATTTTCCAAGATGAAAAAACAAGCCAAGCTCATGGAGCAGCAGCTTGAAATGATGCGCAGTGAAATGAAGAATAAATCGGTTGTCGGCACAAGCGGGAACGGACTTGTCACTGTGACCCTAAACGGCGATAAAGAGATGCAAAACATCGTGATCAAGCCCGATTGCGTCGATCCGAACGACTTAGAAGGCCTGCAAGATCTGATCAAGGCAGCCTGTGAAGACGCTTATCAGAAGCTTGCAGATGAATCGCCAGACGGGCTTCAACTCCCAGGCGGGATGTCGTTGCCATTTAACCTCTAACAGAACATTTCGAAGCGATGATTTGATACGCACGGATCAAATCATCGACTTTGACAAAATCAGTTTTTGTATACAGCGCTCTTAGCTCACCATCAAATCTGTTAAGCGTCTCAGGGTTCAAATGGGATGCTATTGTCTGAAATCCTGAAACAAGTCCTTTCTGAATAGCAGATTCCCCTTCTTCTGGAGAGATCATCTCCTTGATTGGCTCAGGCATTTGTTCCCAGATCGCTTTTGCAGCTTCCGATACTTGCTCTGGATGAGTTAACACATCTTGAGTGATTTCTTCGACCCGTCCCATTTTGTCCATTTCGAATGCAGTCGGTTTCGACAGATCGACGCTTTGATCGATCGCGACGGCAAACGCCAAACGCTTTTCATGCTCGATGCACATGAGGTTTCCCCAATTGGAATACCCGATATGCGGAAGCCGGTCTTGATAATGCATCAAGACATCGACAGCAGCGACAGTTCCCATTTGCTTAAGCAAGGAAACGAGGCTGATCCGATCGTTTGTAAATGCAGCCTTGGCAATGGGCTGGTCGATCTCTTCAATCGCACATCCATAGACCCGGTTCATCACCAGATAGCGGCTGAACGGGACCGATTTGCAATGCGCTTGATATTCTGGAGATTTTTTTAATGCTCTTTCGATCAACAGCCCTTCTGGAGACTGTCTGTCGACGACTTGAGTATCGGGAACTAAGAACCCGATTTCCTGAAACAGCCGCGCCGCAAAGCACTCTTGGGCTGGCCTCAATGGGGCTTTGACGACAAGGTCTTTGGAGAATTCAGGATTATGCACGTAAAATACACCGATATGCCCCTCTCTAGACCTGGTAATTACAGGAGATAAGCTTTGCCAATATGGGATCCGCTCATCAGCGCTGGGAAGTTTGTCCAATGCAGGAGTCATAGGCAGTTCGAACTCGAACTGCTGTTGAACTTTGTTCTGCTGAGCTTCGGCCAGTTTCTGTTTGAACCTAGCCTCTTGTTCCTCGTTAAGGGCAGCTTCTCCTGAATCCAACTGGGAACGGATCTCATCCTTTATGCGCAAATACGCAGCATGGGTCAGATTTTGTCCATACTCAAGCGACATCTTGCCAAGAAATTCTACTGTCCTTAATTGATTATGAAGCCTTTCGGGGAACTGGACCATCACTTGAGGATCTTCCTTCAAAGCAGCAAGAACAGCAAGCGCCTTCTTTTGAACAAGAAAAAGCTCTGTTCTGTCGTGGCCGGATAGCTGCGTCCACAACTTGGCGTAAGTGTACATTTCGGGACAGGTCGACTGCAAAGCGCTGCCTAATATCTTATTACCATGGACTTTGCTGTCATAACTGAGACATCCCCATTCGGCCATTACCGATTGGACCGAAGGAAGCTCCTTTAAGAACGATAATCCCGTAGAATGCGTCGACATCATATCCCCCAAAATATTGTCTTACTTAAGATAGTAAACATATTGAATAGAGGAAGATCATATCAAAAAACGAGCAATAAAAACACAACAAAACAAAACCACAAACAATTAAACTAGAGCATGTTACAATGATTAAAAGTACTGTGAAATAAAAAAACCTGCTTTTAAAGCAGGTTTTATATGAACCGTCAAATGACAGGATTCGTATTGAGATGAAGATTTAGAGAGTCTGGTTCTCTCTATTCAATACGCATCCTTTGATCTTTGCGAGCATCATTTTATGCGCTTCCAAGTCAACCCCATCGCGGCTATTGGCGGGTTGTGGAAGCGTTTGATGCACCTCGGAGAGAATTTCAGGAGTGCATAGCAAGGATACTTTAGAAAGTCCTGCAATGATCCCTTTTTGGATTGCAGCCAAAGCTCTTTGCGCATCCAAATGTTCTTTAACCTCATCAGGCAGCGCGCTATCAAAAATGGCTTGGGCTTCTTCTGATATCGCTGTAGGATCTTCCATCATTGTGGTCACAATCCCTTCAATGCGCTTAAACGGATCAATGCCCATGATGTCTTTCTCTTTAAAATCTTGCGTTAAATGAGCGACTTGGTCGATTGCAACAGCGCCGACACATTTTTCCTGTTCATCTTTAAGGATGATTAAATTGGCTAAGTTTCCCATCCCGATCGTTGGCAGGCGGTCTCGGTAATAAAGGAGAAAATCTGTTCCTGCAATTTGTCCAATATCGAACAAGACATTGTCATAGATCGCATCAGAGGGCTCTTGCGTCTGCGGATCCAAAATATCTGCGGCTTTCCATTTTTCCAATGTGCATCCTGGAACGCAGCTCATCACCAAGAACGACGTAGGGCATTTTCCTGGATACTTATCTTTAAACAATGTTGATCGCTCCAAGACCTTTTTAAGAACGACGGCGGTCTCTTTATCACGTTTTGCGCCCATCACCTGCGTTGTTGGAGTTGCAATGTGAAGTTGCGGATAGAGTGTATTTGCAAAGAACTCTTGCGCAGGCTTATCGGGAGCCTTAGCTACAATTGTAAAAGGTTGTTCATTATGAACACCAGTGATGAAGAATGCTCCGTTATATCCTCCAGCAAATCTCTCAACCTTGGCTGTTCTCAAAAATGTGCGGAGCTCTTCCCCTTGCGGCAACACACCGACTGTTGATTTTTGCTGATACCGGGCAGCACATTTGTTCTGGATAGAAGGTAGATAAGGTTTGATGCTGATCTTGCCGGCCTCAAGTTCTTCCCGTTTTGTTTCAGGGATGAGTTGGTAAACCTGAACAACGATCTCACTGGAATAAGCATTCTTAAGGAGATCGAGGACACGGGTGTTTTCTTTTGCCGTGCTCATCTCTTGTTCTATTCTGATTCGCGCTTCCTCTGCAACAATCTGTAAAGCCTGAGAAAAAACTTGCGGCTGTTGCGTATAGGAAACAAGCGTATTGTTATCGGATTGCTGAAGCCATTCATTGATTGTATCGATCGACACCGTAGATTGTTGGATCAATTCAACATGTCTTTCTTTGACCTGATCACAGAGTATCTCATGGCCCTGGGCTTTGAGTTTTTCTTCGAAAGGAGCTAAAGACCTTTCTCCGCTGTTGAATAGCTCTCTAAAATTTGGAGCTATGCTTTCCCAAACTTGCTTGGCGACCGCGGTTCCAAATTCAGCCTTTATGCCGTCCAACACTTGGATGTTTTGATTTCTAACCTGTACAGTCGCTTCTGCTTGAGAAACGATGTTTTCTGCTGTACCAGGCAAATAATTAGTTTCTAATAAAGTAGACATTTTTATTATCCCCATTTTTATAAATCAATTTAATTATATCACACTAAACTTTTATTAATATAAATTAATTAAAAATAACTATTAATTAAAACGAAAAGAATTAATAATTAAGAAGTTGCATTCAAACTACAACTACTCGCCTGCAAACAAGATAAAATTAATGCAAAATGCTTATTATTAATTATTTACATGAATTTTAGACATTCATCATGCAGCAGAAGGGATATAAAAATTGGAAATTTAGCAAGGCTGGGACGTACTAAGAACAGCAGCATCCAAGGCCGCACCAGCTTTCTTCTCTGGGATGCCGAAATGGCAAAACGAACCTTCACGATTTGATTACAGAGGAATTCAGAGAGCGTCTCTAAGCCTTTTTGCTTAAGGCGCTCTGTTCCAATAGGACATGTGACACTTCAACAGAAGAGCTGAGTTGCAGGACCCTCTGCGCTAAATCATAAGCGCTTAAGAGAGAATATTGACGGATCGCTTTTTTGACCTGAGGGATATAACGGGGGGAGCAGGAAAAATCGCTAACGCCAAGACCAAGCAGAAGGGGAATAAACAGAGGGTTTGAAGCGATCTCGCCGCAAATCGACACAGGGCGATTGAGCCGACGGGCTTCGGTCACGACCATTTTGATCATCCGAACAACACTGGGATGGGCTGGATAATAGGAATCGCTCATCATCGGGTTGGTCCTGTCGATTCCAAGTGTGTACTGGACGAGGTCGTTTGTACCGATCGAAAAGAAATCGCAGTGCTTTGCCAGCACATCGCAGATAAGGACTGCGGAAGGGACTTCGATCATACAACCTAATGGGACCACTTCCTTGAAAGCGACTCCGTTGCTTCTTAGTTCATCCGACACTTCGGAAATCAACTGCCGCACTTGGATCAGTTCGCAGATATCGGAGATGAGCGGCAATAAGATCCGGACATCGCCATGGAAAGCCGCTCGAAGGAGGGCGCGCAGCTGGATCTTAAAAATATCGGTATGGCAGAGCAAATAGCGGATCCCTCGGCTTCCAAGCGCTGCGATCTCGTCTTTGGAGTTCGCTATATAAAAATCAGGAGTTTTATCGCCGCCGACGTCGAACACGCGGATGACGACAGGCGCGCCGTTTGCCTTATGCAAAAGTTCAAGATAGGCTTGAAGCTGCAATTCTTCCGATAGAAGATGGGATTCGGCTTGGAAAAAGAGGTATTCCGTCCGGAAAAGGCCAATCCCGTCTGCGCCAGCCTGAGAAAGGGAGTCCAAATCGTTCAGGTGTCCGATATTCGCATAGACTCGCACAGGGAATCCATCGATGGTCTCGGCATCGTACTGCAATTCTTTCTGCAGGATTTGCAAACTGGTTTTTATGGATGTCTTGCGTTGTTGGTATTTTGCCAGCGTTTCAGGTCCGGGATTAACGATGACATCGCCTGTCTGACCATCGACAATGACGCTTTGAGAATGAATTTGACGGATTGCAGCAATGTCGACACAAGAGACATAAGGGATTCCTTTGGCCCTGGCGATGAGGGCTGCATGGGAATTACCTCCTCCTCCATGTGTGACAAAAGCACTGACGCGGGAAACATGGGCGGCGGCAGAATAAGAAGGGATCAGCTCATGGGCGAACACCACGGAATTAAAAGGAACATCGGCAATCGATACTTTGTCATTAGGGCATAGATGCCCCAATACCCTCTTTGCAAGGTCCATTACATCGATCAGTCTTTGTTGAAAAAAAGCATCGCTTGAGCGGGAAAAGCGGGTCTCATAGTCGCTCATGACTGAATGGAAGACCGATTCCGTATTTTGCTGCATCTGCCGGATCTTCTCTTCCATTTGCGTTGTCATCATCGGATCTTCAAGCATCTGGATATGGGCATCGATAATCGTGATGACGTCCGTTGAACCTTCATAGACAAGATCAGATTGCAGGCGCTTCAAATCTTCCCGGCTGGAGAATAGCGCCTTCCGATAACGGGCTATCTCATCGTCCACTTCGCCGATCGTAATTGGAAATTCGGGAATTAGCTCCTCTTCCTGGTTCAAGAAAAAGGGGGTACCGATGGCTATCCCTTCACTGACAGGAAAGCCTTTAAAACGGTACTCCTTCGACTGCTCTTTCATGATATTATTCCCCAAACTTTTTATCGAAGGCATCCACAAGCCGCCTCATGATCTCTTCAGCATCTTTCCCTTCAACCTCGATCGTGATCTGGGAATTTTTCGTTGCGGCCAACATTAAGACGCTCATGATACTCCGCGCATTGACCGTTTCTCTCCGATAGGTAAAAGAGACAGCTGCAGAGGTCCCTTGCAGCAGCTTGGCAATAGCTGTCGCAGGACGGGCATGAAGTCCTAAAGCATTTTTAACTTTGACTTTCTTTGAGAGTTTCACTGATCTGTTTTCCTTGATTTTGCTTTTTAGCTATTGTCTCGAGCAATTTCGTATTGAACTCTTTTGCCGAGTTATAGCCCATCTCCTTCAATCGATGGTTGAGGACGATTGTTTCCAATAACAAAACAACATCCCTGCCTGGTTTTACAGGAAGGATGTGATAAGGAATTTTTATTCCCAAAATGTCGCAATATTTTTCATCAAGTCCGATCCGATCATAAAATCTCCGGTCGTCCCAATCCTCTAATTTGACGACAATGTCAACGGTCTTTTCATCCCGCACGCAAACAGCGCCATACAAGTGGCCGACATTGATGATCCCGATCCCTCTGATCTCCATCAAGTGGCGCGTCAGCTCCGGACCAGATCCTTCCAGGTAGGTTCCTTCCCTTAACTTAATACGGACAACATCATCTGAAATGAGGCGATGGCCTCTTTCAATCAATCCTAAGGCAGCCTCGCTTTTGCCGACCGATGAATCCCCTTGAATAAGAACGCCGACACCAAAAGCCTCGACAAGGGTGCCATGGCAAGTCATCGTCGGTGAGAACTCTTCGTTTAAGAGCATGGTCATTTTGCTGACAAGGTTCATTGTCGTCATGCTTGCGCGGAACAATGGGATCCCATCCTGCTCGCAAAAATTAACGAGCTCTTTAACCGGCTGATAGCGTCCTGCAACAATGACCGCAGGAGTCTCTTTTGTTAAGATCCCCCTTAACCGTTCCATCCGCACCGTTTTATCGATGTCTTTAAGATAAAGGGTCTCGACGTTGCCAAAAACTAAGAGCCGCTGGCTCACATAGTTTTTCAAATATCCCGACAAGCTCAACCCTGGACGGTGGACCTCGGGGAGCTTGATCGATCGTTTCATCCCCGCTTTGCCAGCAATGAGTTGAAGTCCGAGATGCTCTCCATATTTATCAAAAAGGTCTTGAACTAAATACATCCACCCTCAAGATTAAAACTCGATGCTTTCCAAGTAGAAAACCAGCCAATCCAAAAAGGAAGGAAAGGCCAGGTTTTCCATCGAGGCATTCCGGTCGGTATGATCTGAGATCACTTTCTCCAATGTCGAATAATAGACATTGCCAACTTCTTTTCCGGGATGCCATTCCGTAAAGAAACATTGATAGCTTGGTTGTCCGAACGATTCATAGAACGGGATCAAGCTCTTAGGATCGATAATCTTTCCTTTGCAGACAATATCCTGTCTATCTTCGCGCAGTTCAACGATCAGCTGGTCGTAAAGAGCTTTTAAAAATTTAGTTTTAACTAGGCCTGTATCGGTATGTTTGCTGAAGCCGTCATGGATCTTGAGAAAAGCGCAAAAATCTTCAGGAATAAGTCCATCGAAGTCCTGCTTCAATTTAGCTATCTCTTCATCAGAACAAGGAGGTGATCCGTGGAAAAAGCAAGATCCGTCGCGCAAACTATACACAATTTCTGATTCAAACGGGCTGTCAAATCGCAGTTGGGTGACATATACCCCCACGTCGTCCAGCGCGCTGAAGAATTGATTGAAAAACTCATGGAACCGAGGCTCGAACGGGACCGTCGAAAGCCAAAAATCCCTTGAGAACTCAATCCTGTCTTGTTTCTGAAGATAGGCCAGCTCATGCCAGCCTTTTGGCAATGAGGGAACCTTGGAGGAGATCTCCTCCCACGAAAATCGGGGTGCCTCATGAAGGGCAATCACTTCATGATATAACCTGATCGGTGCATCTTCATCGATAAACTTACGATAAAATCGCCGCACGTGAGAATTCATGAATATCGCTATCGACTCCCCAATTTAGGATCGACTATCGGCAAAAAACTTTCCGAAAATCGATGAAACCTTGATCTGAACAAGGTCTCTAAAAAAAGCAAGGCGCAATTTTAAGAGGATCTTCTCTTTTTTGAAAGAAAAAAGCAAGCATGCCAAAACCAGCCTTCTAAAAAGCGGGCCGATTTGGAGCTTTCGCTGCTCAAAGCCTGTTGTTGAAAAAATTTTCTGTCGATTTTCGGTTTCTTTCATACCGATTTTCGATCCAAAATAATCCTAAAAAGAGACGAGGCGTTGTTTCAACGACAGCCTCTCAAAACTAGTTGAAAAATATTCCCGATTGCCTTTCGATGTAATAATAACGGAATTGTATCGAGTGGTTATGGCATACCCAAAAATACTGATCATCGGCGGCGGCTTCGCAGGCCTTAATGTCGCGCGCGCATTGAAGAAAGCAAAAGCTGAAATCCTCATCATCGACAAAACAAATTACCATTTGTTCCAGCCTCTCCTCTACGAGGTCGCCACTGCAGCAATCTCTCCAGGTGAAATTGCAACACCCTTGCGCGAAATCCTCCGGAACCAGACCAATACCTCCGTCATCATGGGCGAAGTCATCAATGTCGACCTCTCAAAAAAACAAGTCGAGATCGCCAATGGAGACCTTTACGGATATGACTACCTAGTCATTGCCACCGGCGCCCGCCACTCCTATTTTGGCAATGATCGATGGGAACCGTTTGCTCCTGGACTTAAAACGATCAGCGATGCTGTCAAAATCCGCGAGCAGATCCTGATCTCCTTTGAAAAAGCGGAAAGGCTCGATAGCATTTCTGAAGCTGCAAAATATTTGAATTTCGTTTTGATCGGAGGGGGCCCGACAGGCGTCGAAATGGCAGGAGCGATCGCTGAAATCGCCCACAAGACCTTATTTAAAAATTTCCGAAGGATCAAACCTGAAAAGTCAAATATTTATCTCGTCGAAGCCTTTCCAAATATCCTACCGAGCTATCCCGAGCGCCTGTCCAAGCGGGCAAGGCTCGACCTGGAAAACCTCGGCGTCACCGTGATCACAGGCAAGAAGGTCACGAACATCAATGAGAATGGCGTGCAGGTGGAAGACCTGTTCTTGGAATCGAAGAACATCATATGGGCAGCCGGGAACCAAGCCTCTCCTCTTCTAAAAACTCTCAATGTTCCGTTGGACAGGCAAGGAAGGGTCATGGTAGGACCAGACCTGTCCATTCCTGAGCATCCCAATGTCTTTGTCATCGGCGATGCCGCTTGCGTCATTTCTAAAGATGGCAAACCGCTTCCAGCGATCGCGCCGGCAGCGATCCAGGAAGGGCGCTACATCGCCAGCATCTTGAAAAACTTCACCCCTAAAGAACAGCGCAAACCGTTTTCCTACTTTGATAAGGGAAGCATGGCAACCATTGGAAAAGCGAAAGCGATCGCCATGATCGGCAAACTCCAATTCACCGGGATCGTTGCCTGGGGAATGTGGGCGCTGATCCATATCTTGTACCTGATTGGGTTTCGCAATCGCTTGGCCGTTGCCTTGGAATGGGTCGCTGCAACGCTCTTCGGCCAAAGGGGCGTCCGGTTGATCAACAAGCCGATCGATCAAGAGATCCCTAAAGCCAGGTGACCATGGAGGTCCCTTCACCATTCTGCCGTTTTTGGGAAAAGCATCCTGCCCTGCTTCTTGGAATTATCCTGCTTTTAGGAACTGCTTTTTCCTTCCATTGCGATCTTCTTGAGCTTCTTGTTTTCTTTGTTTTGCTCATCCCTTTTGTAAAACAGCGCCGCCACTGGAAAAAAACGCTCTTCTTTCTTTTGGTCTTTGTCTTAGGTTGGGGATCCGCTTCCTATCGAGCCCCGCTCATCCAGCTCAGCCATCCCAAAACAGAAGGAAGCGCGCGTTTTTCTATTTCCTCTATTAAAAATTATCACTCCCCATTCCACCGTTCTTTGGCCTATAAAGGAAAGCTCCTCAGTTTTCACTCTGAGCAGGAAGAGATCTTCACACCTATCCCCTGCCAAATCTATCTCCCTATTTCGATAAAACGCCCTAAAGTCGATTGCGACTATGAAATAAACGGCACCCTTGTCCAGAAAGGACCTCGACAGTTTGTCTTCAAGCCCAAAAAAAATCGGCCATGGACTCCAATCCCCTCCACATCCAGCTTAGCGGAGGTCCGCTACCAGGCAAAACTTGCAGTCCACAACTATCTTAAGGAACATATTAAAGATCGCTCCGTATCCACCTTCCTCAACGCCCTGGCTGCAGGAGATGTTGACGAAAGGACATTGTCGATGGAATTCAGCCGCCTTGGAATCCAACATATTCTGGCGATCTCCGGTTTTCATTTTGCCCTCATCGCTCTTTTCTTAAATCTCCTTCTTCAACTTTTCCTCTCTCCAAGGATCTCCGCAAGCGCACTGATCCTCTTGCTTTCCGCCTACTACTTGTTCCTGGGAGACTCTCCGTCTGTCCAACGGGCATGGATAGCGATGAGCGCCTTCCTCGTCGGAAAATTATTTAACTTGCGCATCAGCGCCCTCAACGCATTAGGGCTGGGACTCTGTTTTGAAGTCTTAATCGAACCCTCTCTTATTTCCCACTTAGGGTTTATCTTAAGCTTCTTGTGCACACTATCGATCTTATTGCTCTATCCGCTGATGCAGCCGATCTGCGGACTGCTGCTTCCTGTACGCACCTTTCCTACCGCCAAGTCGATGCCCCATCTGGACCAATGGGGCTATGTGATTGCTGCATTCATCCGCAATGCGCTGGCCGTCAATATCGCCGTGCACCTCGCCTGCTTGCCCGTCCTTCTGCTTCTCTTCCACCGGTTTCCTCTTTTAAGCCTAGTCTATAACCTCTTCTTTCCGTTCTGGGTCAGCATCTCCTTGCTTTTGCTGTGCGCTGCAGCCCTGTTTGCTTTTCCTATTCCTCCCCTCGGCCAATTTCTTTTTGCGATCAATGAGCATTGGACCTCATTTGCCCTTACCATCACCTCCCATCCACCAGCCCTTATCGATTTTGTCATCCGCTCCAAATCCCTGACCTACGGAAGCGTTGTCCTTTTCCTTTCCGCTCTATTTATGGCCGCCATCTTTTTCACGGAGAGCAAAGAGCATCTTCCCATTGCGCGTTGGAGGTTCATGTTGAAGAAGCTCTGGAAACAAGCTCGCAACAGCTCCACTTAAAAAATCAAAACACAAACAGACTCTAAAAATTTTGCTCCAACTTGAAGTTTTGTGATTTCATTTGAAATTTTTACATCGAAACGCCATATATGATCTTCCTACAAATTTTTTTGAGGTCGTATGAAACAGAAATTTCTAACAGCACAGCTAGTCCTCTTGTCCTCTTTGTCTTTCCTCCATGCAGATGTGAGCGAACACCGCGAGCGGGAAGAAGTCCTGATCAACCCGTCAAGCCGGTTCCAAGTGAAAGACGGCTTCAATATGTTCCTGACCGCAGATTTTCTATGGTGGTCTGCGAACACAGACGGCCTCTATTACGCACAAAGCAACTTCGGTTCTCCAACGACTGCGAACCCGCCTGATGGATCAGTCGATTTCTCAGGCCATTTGAAACGTGTTGAAGAGGAATGGGGCCCTGGCGCGCGCGTCGGATTCGGCGGCAACATGCCGTACGACGAGTGGGACATCTATCTCAATTGGACTTGGTTCCATGCAGATCCTTCCGATTCAGCGAAAGAGCGTGAGCATGGACCATTGCTTACCCTCTGGAGCCACCCTGATATCCCCGCCACTAATTTGGCGACCCATGCACATGCAAAATGGGACTTGACGATCAATATCCTCGACCTGGAAATGGGCCGCTCATTTTGGGTCGGCAAACACCTTTCCGTACGTCCTTATATGGGGATCCGCGGCGCTTGGATCGATCAAGAATTCAAAATTAAATACGACTACGCCACCGCCCCAGGGATCAAGGGTAAGCTCAAAATGGAGTCGGACTTTGAAGGAGTGGGAGCGCGGGCTGGACTCGATATGCGCTTTGCCCTTTATAATGGCTGGAG
>JAFEGF010000148.1 GCA_018240225.1 Verrucomicrobiota bacterium | reverse complement strand
CCGTATACGGTAAAGAAACGGAGTCCCATCATCGGAATGTGGAACGTATGGTGGTAGGCATGCGCGATCAGTTCAGAGCTCTTTTTTGTCGCGCCGTAAAAACTTGCCGGCTTGTCCGTTTGGTCTGTTTCTGCAAAAGGGATCTTGGTGTTGAGCCCATACACTGAAGAAGAAGAGGCGTAGATTAATGGGATATGGGGCCTTGCCTTCAGAGCTTCCAAGACCTGAACAAAACCGTTGAGATTGCTCTGAACATAAGCATCTGGATTTTTTAAGGAATAGCGGACGCCAGCCTGCGCCGCTAAGTGCACAAAATGGGTGATCTGATGGTCATCGATCGCCTTGCCTAAGGCCTCAGCATCGCAGATGTCGGCATGGACCGTTGCAATCCCTTGCTGCTCGAGAAGAGCTGAACGGGCTTTTTTCAACTCTTGGGAATAATAAGCATTGAAATTATCGTAGCCAATAACTAAATCGCCCCTCTTGTTAAGAGCCAGGGCAAGATGGAAGCCTATAAAACCAGCGGAGCCTGTGACCAAGATTTTTTTCATTGCCATCGTCTGAAGATTCGCTTATAAGTTTTCATTCACAATCAGAATAGTGAAGATTACCAAAAAGCACAATTGATGAGAAATTCCATTATCGGTCGAGACAATTGCAAAACTCATTTACCCAGAAAAACCACCCTTTTGGGGCCATTTCCATCCATTTTCCTTGGCCGGCCCACTTGGGGCCGACCTCGTCAAATGGAACGTGGCAGCTTTGCTGCCACTTGTCACTGGCCTCAAAATCATCGATTTTTCTGGGCAAAGCAGTTTTGCAACTGCCTCGTTCTTTTCCTTCTTGCGGCAGCTGCTTCTTGCACGAACCCTCCCTACCGAGGCAACGAAGTTCTTGGCGCTGACGAATTTGTCATGGACTCCTATCGGATCCGCGAAGGTAAATTTTCCATTTTGCAGATGGAAGGGAAAAATTATGAGCAGTTTTCCCAAGAGCTGCTCCAAGACTACAAAGATACGATCAATGAGGGAGATGTCCTCCAGGTTGCCATCTACCATCCCACGCGCGCCGATTTAGCGGCCTCTGTCGACCAGATCGGTCAAACCGTTGGGTATAGGGTCATGGACGGCAAACTCCAATTGCCCGATTTGGAATCGGTCGAAGTCAAAGACCTGACATTGAGCGAGGCCCGTTCCCTGATCCAAACGCAATATCGGGAGCAGATCCGCGATATCGATGTCTTTGTCGCCTATAAAGACCGGATTAAAAAGAAGGTTGAGCTGGCCGGCCTCGTCCAAGTTCCGAACATCCCTGTCGATGGAAGGCTCCGGCTCTTTGAAACGTTATCGATTGCCAAAGTGCCGACCAATGCAAACCTCTTTAAAAGCTATGTTGTCCGAGATGATGCGCTTCTTCCCGTCGACCTCTATAAGCTCCTGAAAGAAGGGGATATGACCCAAAATATCGTGATGCGCGGAGGCGATAAGGTCTACATCGCCGATCCGTCCGCTTCGACGCTGATGGTCCTTGGCGAGGTCGGCAAAGAGCGGGTCGTCGATGTTCCTGACGGCTTCATGACCTTGAGGAAAGCGATCGCAGAGGCAGGCGGGATTGCCCATACCGGAGATAAGTCGTACATTCAGATCATCCGCGGCAATATCCTCCATCCTAAAATTTATACCTTGCATTGGGAACATGTCGTCCGCCTTCCCAACGATAGCATGCTGCTCATTCCTGGAGATATCGTCTACATTGCAGCCACGCCGATCACCGAATGGAACCGTTTTGTCAACCAATTGATCCCAACGTTCATTGCGCTTGACCTTGTGACCAAAGGGATCAAATCCGTAGGGGTAAACATCCCATGAAAACCCATCCAGATGAGATCATCCTCTGCTTTTCCGACCTGAAGAGGTTGTTTTACAAGGCTCTCCCCAAAATTAAAAAGGCCAGCTTGGCCGGCGCGTGCTTTTTTTTCCTTTATTTCCTTGTGAAAGAACCCCGTTTTGTCGCTGAAGCGACCTTCAAGCAGGCAGCATCGGTCCATGAAGGGAGATTTCATCTTAAAGATTTATTCCAAGCGGCCAGCCCTAATTCAGAATTCGGAGCTTCTGCCTTGCTGACCTCCCGCGCTGTTCTGCGCGATGCCGTCGAAGAATTGGGCCTGCAAGTTAAATGGGACCGCCATTTTCGGATCACAAATCTGCTTGGAAGGGTATGGGAAAATATCAGCCTTGAGCTAGGACGCCCCCTTGATGATGTCGAGCGGTTTGTCTTTCGGCAAGTAAAGTACGAAGGGGAAAATGCCAAAACCCTCTTGATCAAAATCCTGGGTGATGGCTCTTTCCGGCTTTATGATGAGAGGCGCGTTGAGCTGGGGAAATGGAACCTCAACGAAAAGATCTCGCTTCCATTCTTTACAGGCTACCTTGCAAAGTTCCCATCCAACGCGAAAAGCAACCAGTTCTACCGTCTCAATATCCTTCCTTGGCCCGGTGTTGCAGCTACTGTCCGCAAAAGTTTTTCTCTAAGGTCCTTAAAAGAAGACGGCCGCTTTTTCATTCTCACGTTTGCAGACCGGGACAGGTATTTGGCAGCAGATTTCCTGAACCAAGTGATGAAAAGCTGCCAGAAGGTGATCCGTCATGAAAATGAGGAGATCGCTATCGATCAATTGTCCTATTTGGAAATGAGGCAGGAAGAGCTTGCCCGGAAATGGGACAGCTCCCTGCAAGAACATGTCGCCTATTTGAAAGGCAACCTCAGCGAAGGCGGATACATGAGCTTCTCGCAGGAGCTTGATTATCTTCAAGAGCCGCAGAGCGCATATTCTTCACGGCTGTTAGACATCGACTTCGAGCTGAACCGATTGCAAACTCAAAAAGACGGCGAAGAGACAAACTTGAAGACAAAAGAACGTCCGCGCAATGTTTTTTTGGACTCGAATCAGCAATGGCTCCATGTTTCATCCGTAAATAATGGTTCAAATACCCTTCTCGAAGAGCAGAAAAAAGAGCTCGATCAAAAGCTGATCGCATTGGAACTTGATGAGGAGCGCTTTCAAGAAAATAGCGGCGCTGAGTCCGTTTTTGATTTGCAGACTGGAATGTCAAGCGAGGTCTTGGCCCTTTCGGAACAGCAGGAGGAGGCCTCCAAGCTTTTAGAGTTATTGGAAAATGGCAAAGAGGTCGCAACAGGATTTGATTTGGTAAACGACCCGAAAAGCTTAGTTGCAATTTGGGCCAAGCAGATTGCTTTGCAGCAAAAGCAGTACGCGCAAAACAACCAAGATAAACACCCCCTCTTTTCCAAAGAAAAAGAGCAGATTAAAGAGTACATCGAGCAAACAGCGAACAAAATCAAGATCTTGCAAGACAATATCGCCCTGCACGGATCGACCGCTCATGAATTTGCCGGCCTCACGCTCGAAACGGCGCAGCGGCTCTATCTCGACTACAACAACCAGAGGGATGGACAGCAGGCCCAGCTCAAGCAGCTCGTTTACCTCTCTGAACAGCTCTACCAGCCGCAATTTGAGCTCAGTTCAATCACGACGATCTTATCCGACCCTGTGACGCAAGGGTTAGTCCTTCAAGCTGGAGAAACAGCGGTGCGGCTGCAAGACGGCAATAACCGGAGCTTGCGCGAGCAAGATCATCTCAAAGAGACGCTCCAAACGCAAAAATCGTTCATCGCTCAACACCTGCTGCAGGTCATCGAGCTGACCAAGCTCCGCACAAAGCTCATGGAAGATAAGATCAGATCGCTGCGCAAGACCACCATTACTCTGCTCAAACAGGAAAAGCAGCTTTTGCACCAGCAGCTTGATCAGATCAGCCGGAAAATGGAAGACCTTCCTGAAAAATGGCGCCGCGAAAATGTCCTTCTTCTGAAAAAAGAACTCGGGATGAAGATGATCGAAGGGCTGGCCCATCTGATGGAAAGCAAGAACATCGACCGGCATCTTTATCAAGTCGGTTCCAAGCCGTTCGATACAGCCTTAACACCTGTCAGCCCAAAAAGTCCTAAACTGTTGTTCTATGCCGTGATCGGCGGCTTCCTCGGAGCGCTCTGCAGTTATTCCTATTATTTGTCCCGATCGCTAGTCAAAGGAATGCCTGTGTCCCATGAGACGCTTAGCTTATCTGGATTTTACAGCTGCGGCACTCTTTCAGACTATTGCCATGCCTCAATCGACCAATTGTCCCATGTCGATTTAGAAACGCTCCGTCGCCTTAGCCAGTTCATCCTTAAGCTCGATGTGAAGGGAATGTCCTGCGCCATCATCGGAGGGAAAAATCCCGACTTTTCCCAAACACTTGCCCAATTGCTGGCGATGCAGCAAAAGCGGGTGCTGGTCGTCCAATATGTCTTCGATAAGCCCGTCCATCCAAGCGACATGCCAGGACTGTGGCAGTACCTTCAAGGCGACGTTCCCGACTGCCCGATCCGTCAGCAGCTACCATTTGATTTTCTGCCAAGCGGCGGCACGACCCGCCTCAGCGTGGAGTTACTCAGCAATCCTAAGCTTGCTGCATTTTTAAGTTCGGCTAAAAACCGTTACGACGTAATCCTCTTCTACAGTAGTGCAGTTCCAACGGATGTAGAAGGGCAAGCGCTGCTCAATATCGCAGATGCTGCGATCGTCGCAACCAACGCAGAGAAAAAAGAGGACCTTTTTATCTATGATGCGTGGGCTGCGATGAAACAAAAGGAGTGCGTCGCCTTTGTCCACTTAGGCACTTAGGGTGTGCTTAGTAATCGTTTTTTAGCCTTCTCAATAGCAATTTCAAGATAGAAAGATAACGGCTGTTTCACTAGCTTCCGGCAAAAGTTTGTAGTCTTTACGCAGACGTCGAGTTCTTCCCATCCAAGCAAATATTCTTTCAATAGTCCACGTCTAGATTAAAACGCCTCTAGCCATCTTTACAGGCATCTAGTTTGCTTTCTATTGCTCATAGATACGTTCCCAATGGAGTTCTTTTTACGATTTCTAAATCAAACCCATGTCTGTGAATTACCTATCGAAAGTTTCTATGTCCAAGCTGATAAAAAAATGCCTTCAGCCGTTATCTCTCCAAACTTTTTTCAGGCGTTAAAAGGATCTAAAAATCAAAAGCAGAGTTTAAGGCCAGCTTCTTATAACCAGCCTTGGACTTTTAGTTGCTTTTCAGCATACGCTCTAGCCTTCTCAAGCCGCTCTGTTGTGACAAAACGATGTATGATTTCGGGTGTCCATGTATTTGAGTTAATGATGAAGTCTCTTGCATTTTCAGCCTCTTCTTTTTTTTCTTCGATTTTTAAATCAATGGATTGTAGTTGTCGTGTTAGATCTTCTCGTTTGGATTGATTGTCTGAGGTTGAAGGTAATAGTCTAAGTTGATCGTCTAAGTCTCGCCGTGTTTCTTCTGAGTGCAAGTCGGGTTTTAATATTTCCTTTGCAAAAACCACCAATTTTTCACGTATAAAATCGAGTTTCATGTGTTCAATTTTAGTTTGTTGAGCTTCCTCAATCCGTTTTTGTCGTAACGCTAACCGTTCCTGCTTTTGGAGTTCAATAGTGTTCAATGGAGACGCTGTTAAATCCAGGTCTCTTGGGAGATGGTGTCGCGTTATACTCTTTAATTGAGGAAAAATAGGCATAGTGCTGCTTACGGAAGCTCTGTCTGTTGGTCTTTCTACCGGCGGCTTTGGTCGTGGTTTAAAGTGAAAATTGGCAATTTCACTCATATCCAGTCTTGCTGAGACCTGCTTTTGGGAGGTGTCAGAAGAAGCTTGCTCTAATGCTTCCCTATTTTTTCTTCTAAAGGGTCTGATTTCATGAACAGGCTCTAATGCTGGATTAGTTGACCGGACTTTAACGGTAGCGAGTAAATGAGAAACGTATCTATTGGCTCCTTCAACAAATAGCTTTTTATATAATTCTGAGTTGTCACTAGCGA